>JAOADY010000121.1 GCA_026417075.1 Caloramator sp. | reverse complement strand
GGATATTATTTTCTTTAATAAACAATCTCAGTTGTTCCTTTGTCATTAAAGACATTTTAAAAATCTCCTTCTTAATTATATTTCTAATTCTTACCAAGAAGGAGGTTTTTAATCAATTTACACAAAATTATTTACAGTCTCCTTGTTAGATGCATCCTTTCATGTAATATATATGTGTAATTTATTTTACCAGGCATCTAAAACAGGTGCATATTTTTTGTAAAAAAATATGCTGGGCTACGCCCCAACATTTATTATAGAATCAAAATTATAGATGTTATTAGATTTAAAAGTATGGTATAATCTCATCTTTGGCACTTGCGAGAGACAAAAATCCCGTTTAACCTTTGATTATCAAGGGGGTTCAGGTTTTTGATATTTTTCAAAAAGTGAACAATGTTTGATAAGTTTTGATATAACTGGATTTGTTTCTATATTCCCGTTATCATCAAATATAAAAACTTTATCAAGGGATGTAAGATCATAACGAACTTTAATACGTTCTCCAATATATTTTGCAGGTACTTCAAAAATATAGTTTAAAATTTGATTGTGGTGAATAAGCTTGCGCATAACATACTATGATCCCAAGGGAAGCACATATAAATTGAAGCTGATCAGCGCGAAAAACTTTACCATTATCCATATATATTCTGTTATAATTTATATAATTTGCATTCAAAAAATTCAAATTATATAATCTTCCCCAAGTATTAAAGGTTATTATATCTTGATTTTTTTTTAAAATTAGCATGATGTATTTTGAAGTTTAACAAAATACATCCACGTCTATTTTTTGACGCTTACGTTTATGCAGGCATTTAAAACAGGAGAATAATATGTTGAGGCTACGTCAGAACCTTTATTATAGAACCTATTAAAATTAGTATAGTTTATTTTTAGTTTAATACTTTAATAATCGAGAATACTTTACAGAAAATAGTACTTTATATTATTACTGTAAGGTGATATAATATTTTCATTAGAGGGGATAACATGGATAATAAAAATTATTTAAATTAATCACTATGTGTATTTAAAATTACAATCTATAAAAATTAAAATGCAAAAAATTTAGGAAAATAAAGACTTAAAAAAGTTTTATAACAAAGGAGCTGGAGCAATCGGCTCTTTTATTTCATATTGGAGGTACAATTTTGCTTTAATGTTTAGCATTTCATATTATAACAGAAGGGTAATAATAAAAGTAATAATATAAATATTTACATAAATATAAAAAAATATGAATAAATATAAGGCGATATTTGTCTTAAGTTAATTAATTAACATTGTTGCAAAGTTGTAAAGAATAATATACAATAATAAAGAATGGTCGAATAATGTCAATAACAAAAAATTAAATGACACAACAAGGACTTCATTTCAGAAATAGAATGGAGGTTAAATTATGAGCATTCTAACATTTAAAAAGGGTGTACATCCGCCTCATGGGAAACACCTTACAGAACATAAGCCAATTGAATATTTATTACCAAAACAGATTCTTGTTTATCCAATGATACAGCATATTGGTGCGCCATGCGAGCCTATTGTAAAAAAAGGAGATAGAGTTCTTCTTGGACAAAAAATAGGAGAAGCTAAGGGATTTGTTTCAGCTCCAATACACAGCAGCGTATCAGGAACTGTTAAAGATGTTGCACCTGTGCTTCATCCAAATGGTTCAAAAGTGCTTTCAGTTATCGTTGAAAACGACGGACTTTATGAAAAAGTAGAAGGTATGGAAAAAAGAGAGGATTACAAAAACCTTTCGAAAGAAGAATTAATAAAGATAATTCAAGAAGCAGGAATTGTCGGAATGGGTGGTGCAGGATTTCCAACCCATGTAAAGTTATCCCCTCCCCCTGATAAAAAAATAGATTCTATTATAGTAAACGCAGCAGAATGTGAGCCTTTTTTAACATCTGACCATAGGGTTTTACTTGAAGAAACTCAAAGAGTTGTTGATGGATTAAAGATTGTTCTTCATATGTTCCCAAATGCAAAGGGATATATAGGAATTGAAGACAATAAAATGAATGCTGTAGAGGCTGTTAAGAAAGCTGTCAAGGATGAAAAAAATATTGAAGTCAAAGTTTTAAAAACTAAATATCCTCAAGGAGCAGAAAAGCAGCTTATATATGCGATAACAAAGAGAGAAGTTCCATCAGGAAAGCTTCCAGCAGATGTTGGATGTATAGTTCAAAATGTTGAAACAATGGTTGCAATAGAAAGAGCAGTTTTAAGAGGAAGACCACTTATGAGAAGAATTGTAACAGTTACAGGAGGGGCTATAGCTGAACCTAAAAATCTTAACGTAAGGCTAGGTATGTCCTTTAGAGAGCTTATAGAAGCTTGCGGAGGATTCAAAAAGGAACCAGCTAAGATAATAGCTGGAGGACCTATGATGGGTACTGCAGTTTTCTCTATTGATATTCCAGTTGTTAAAGGTACTTCTGCAATACTTTGTTTAACAGAAGAAGAAGCTGCAATACCAGAAGAATATAATTGTATAAGGTGCGGAAAATGTGTTGAAGCATGCCCAATGAATTTATTACCGGGATCACTAAATTCTTTTGCTTTAAGAAACGATTTAGAACAGTTTGAAAAACTTCATGGTATGGACTGTATAGAATGCGGAAGCTGTTCATTTGTATGTCCAGCAAAGAGACATCTTGTTCAATCCTTCAGAACAGCAAAGAGAACAGTAATTGCAAATAGAAAGAAAAGCTAAATAGGAGGGATATTATGGCTGAAATGAAGTTTACTGTCTCATCTTCGCCTCATATACGATCAAATGATTCAATTAAGGGTATAATGAGAGATGTTATTATAGCGTTGCTTCCCGCTGCAGCTGCAGGTGTTTATTTTTTCAAAATTCAAGCGTTGCTTGTAATGATTGTATCTGTTGCATCATGTGTTTTTTCTGAATATGCATGGCAAAAACTAACAAAACAAAAAATAACAATAGGAGATTATAGCGCTGCGGTGACTGGACTTTTACTTGCGTTTAACCTTCCACCAACAGTTCCACTTTGGATTCCAGTAGTTGGAGGAATATTTGCAATAATTATAGTTAAACAGTTTTTCGGAGGACTTGGACAAAACTTTATGAACCCAGCTCTTGCTGCAAGAGCATTTTTACTTGCATCTTGGCCGGTACAGATGACATCATGGGTAGTTGATGGAGTATCAAGTGCAACACCCCTTGGAATATTAAAAGAAGGAGGTACTGCGCTTCCATCATTGTTTGATGTTTTTATTGGTCACGTTGGAGGATGTATAGGAGAAACATCAGCCCTTGCTCTTATAATTGGAGGTTTATATCTTCTTTATAAGAGAGTAATCTCATGGAGAATACCAGTTACCTATGTTGGAACAGTATTTGTTTTAATGGGTATATTAGGAAGACACGGCTTTATGACAGGAAACCCTGTATACGAAATATTTGCTGGTGGACTTATGCTTGGCGCTATATTTATGGCAACTGACTATTCAACATCACCTATAACTCCATTAGGACAAATAATAATGGGAATAGGATGCGGAATTTTAACATCAATAATTCGTATATACGGTGGATATCCTGAAGGAGTTTCTTATTCAATAATTATTATGAATTTATTCGTGCCGATTATAGATAAATATACGGCTCCAAAGGTATTTGGGGAGGTGAAGTAAATGAAGGAAAATTTAAAACTTGGCGGAATACTTTTAATAGTTACAGCTATAGCTGGATGTCTTCTTGGATGGGCATATTCAATTACTAAAGAACCAATAGCACAGCAGGCAATAAAGGCAAATAATGAGGCTATGAGAGAGATACTTCCAATAGCTGAGCAATTTAATAAATTAAATGTTACAATACCCGATGGAAGCATAGTTAAAGAAGTAAATGAAGGTAAAAAAGGAAATGATGTTGTAGGATATGCAATTAAAGTAACACCAAAGGGTTATGGCGGAATGATTGAAATGATGGTTGGAATATCAACAGATGGAAAAGTTAGTGGTATAAAAATATTATCTCATTCAGAAACACCAGGACTTGGAGCTAATGCACCAAGTAAAGAGTTTTCAGGACAATATAAGGATAAAGCGATAGAGCCTCTTTTAGAAGTTGTAAAAGGTAATGTATCAAAACCCAATCAGATACAGGCGATTACAGGTGCAACCATTACTTCTAAAGCAGTAACAAAAGGCGTAAATGAAGCGATTAATTTTTATACCTCTAATTTGAAAGGAGGAAGCAAGTGATGAAAGTGGCTTTAGAAAGATTAAAAAATGGTATTTTTAATGAAAATCCGATATTTGCACAGGTTCTTGCAATGTGTCCTACACTTGCTGTTACTACTAGTGCAACAAACGGTATAGGAATGGGACTTGCTACTACTGCTGTTCTTGTAGCCTCCAATATTGCTATTTCACTTATTAGAAAACTTATTCCTTCTAAAATAAGAATACCTGCTTATATAGTTGTTATAGCTTCCTTTGTTACACTTATTCAATTTTTACTTCAGGGATTTGTTCCAGGACTTTATAAATCCCTTGGTATATTTATACCTCTTATAGTTGTTAACTGCGTAATATTAGGAAGAGCTGAAGCCTACGCATCAAAAAATGGAGTTTTTGTTTCGTTGTTTGATGGACTTGGAATGGGACTCGGTTTTGCTTTATCACTTACTATTCTTGGAACAATAAGAGAACTTCTTGGTACAGGAAAGGTGTTTGGATTTCAAGTAATGCCTATGTCCTATAAGCCAGCAATAATAATGATACTTGCACCGGGTGCATTCTTTACTCTTGGTATATTAATGGCACTTTTAAACTTATATAGAATTAAAAATGCAAAGGATGGAGAAGCACCAAAGCTTGTTGAACCAGGATGTGCAGGTTGTGGACTTTGCGGAAAATGTCATTCAAAATAAAGGAATAAGCAAAGCGAGGATGGTGAGAAAAAATGAGAATATTTATTATACTTTTTAGTGCAATTCTCATAAATAATTTCGTTCTTTCAAGATTCCTTGGAATATGTTCATTTCTTGGAGTATCTAAAAAAACAGAAACAGCCTTTGGTATGGGACTTGCGGTTACATTTGTTATGGCGTTAGCATCAATAATTTCATATATTGTATACCATTTTATATTAGTTCCTTTAAATATAAAGTACCTATATACAGTTGCTTTTATATTAGTTATAGCAGCACTTGTTCAATTTGTTGAAATGGTAATTCAAAAGACAAGTCCTTCATTATATAAAGCCCTTGGAATATATTTGCCGCTTATTACAACAAACTGTGCTGTTCTTGCAGTTGCAGTTATTAACATGAATGAAAACTATACTTTTATCGAATCTATTGCTAATGGTATCGGTGCGGCTCTTGGATATTTTCTTGCTATAGTTCTTCTTGCTGGCATAAGAGAGAGAATTGATAATAACGAAAGTATGCCTCTTGCCCTTAAAGGATTTCCAATATCACTTATTTCAGCAGGACTTATGTCAATAGCTTTCCTTGGATTCCAAGGACTAATAAAATAGGGGGTGATTAAATGAGCTTAAATAATATTCTATTTCCTATGATTAGTTTAGGAGGGCTCGGAGTAGTTTTCGGCTCTCTTTTAGGATATGCTTCCAAAAAATTTGCGGTAGAAGTTGATCCTCGTGTTCCATTAATAAGAGATATTCTACCAGGAGCAAACTGCGGAGGCTGTGGTTATGCTGGATGTGATGCTTGTGCAAAGGCTATGGTTGAAGGGGAGGCAGCACCCAATGCATGTCCTGTAGGTGGTTCAGAAACTGCAAAAAAAATAGGAGAAGTTCTAGGACTCAAAGTAGATGCTTCCGTAAGAAAAACAGCCTTTGTTAAATGTAATGGAACATGTAGCAATGCAAAGAATAAATATGAATACTCAGGAATTGCTGATTGTAGAGATGCAGCACTTTTGCCAGGGGGAGGATATAAAGGATGTTCCTATGGTTGCCTTGGGCTTGGAAGCTGTGTAAAGGTATGTGAATTTGGAGCATTAAGCATAATTAATGGTGTTGCAGTTGTTGATGAAAATAAATGCACAAGCTGTGGCAAATGTGTAAAAATTTGTCCAAAGGGACTTATTGAAATAGTTCCTGCAGATAATAAAGTAAGGGTTATGTGCAATTCAAAGGACAAAGGAAAAGATGTTAAGGATAATTGTGCTGTAGGATGTATTGGATGCAGGATGTGTGAAAGAGCATGTCAGTTTGGAGCAATAATATTTGAAAATAATCTTGCAAAAATAGATTATGAGAAATGTACTCAGTGCAATGCCTGTGCATTAAAATGTCCAACAAAAGCAATTAAGGGGTTAATAGTTAATAAAGAAACGCAAGATATTGTTGGATAAGTATAAAGGTCTCCTGGTTAAAAAAAGGAGACCTTTAAGTTTGTTTTTATGAAAAAATATTGATTTTCTAGGAAAATATTGCTAAAATTGGAGTGTAACAATGATGAGACAAAAAATATTTATAATTATACTAATTATATTTTTTTTATCTAATGTTGAAGTTTTTGCTCAGGATGAATTAAGATTAAATGCAAAAGCAGCGGTATTAATGGAATATGATACTGGTAAGGTATTATATTATAAAAATAAAGATAAGATATTAAATGAAGCATCGATTACTAAAATAATGACCTATTATGTTTTAAAAGATTTGCTAAAGGAAAGAGGAATTAGGGAAGAGGAAAAAATTATAACAAATAAATGGGCTCTTCCTTTTGATGCTACTAAAGTAGGGTTTAAAAAGGGAGAGAATATAACTATTAATGAGCTTGTAAGTTCAATGCTTATCCATTCAGCAAACGATAGTGCTCTTCAGTTAGGAGAATTTTATAAAAGTATTACAGGAAATGATATCTCAGAAGCTATGAATAAAAAAGCTAGAGATATAGGTCTTGTAAATACTTTTTATATAAATCCTACAGGTCTTAAAGAAAAGAATAAAAAAATCGCTGAAAATTATACTACAGCAATAGAAATTGCAATTTTAGCAAGAAAACTTTTAAAGGATTACCCAGAAATATTGGATATTACGTCTAAAAAAGAGTGGTTTTATAAAAATATTAAATTTAAAAATACAAATAAATTGTTATATATAAAAAAAGAAGTTGATGGTTTAAAGACCGGGCATACGAATGCAGCAGGGTATTGCCTTTTATCAACAGAGAAAGTATTACCAAAGGATATAAATCATAAAGATTTTAGAATCATAGCAGTAGTTCTAGGGGCAAGCACAGAATCTGATAGGATAAAGGATAGTAAAAAAATTTTAAAATATGGTGAAGAAAATTATGAATATGTAAAAGCAGTAGACAAAAATGAAATTTTCAGGTTTAAAAGCGAAATGTATAAAAAAGGGTTTGTGGAAGGAAAAAGCAATAGGGATGAGTTTATATTAAAAAAAATCAGCGAACCTATAGAAAAAAATGTATTTTTATATGATAACATGACAAAAAAAATACGAAAGGGGGATGAAATAGGAAAGATTGTTGTAAAAAATACTACTACTAAAGAGGTATACGAATATAAATTATATTCAACTGAGGCTTTTAAACCCATATCTTTTTTTAAGAGGATATTATTATTTATTAAAAAGAAAATAAAATTTATAAGCTGGTGATAATATGAACAATAAACAACAGCTTGCTGAACTAATAGAGATTTTTTTAAATTATGCTGATGAACTACTAAAAAAAGGTGCGATTGATCCTTTAACCTATGAACAAATTACAGAAAATAAAAAAAGATTTTTAAAAGAGTTAAACGGGTATTAAATACAAAGATATGGAAGGGCATTAAATGAAGGAAAACAATTTAAATTATAAAAAAATTATAACGTTAGTAAGTTTTATTATAATAGTAGCAGTTATTGTGGTATATTTTAAATTATATGATATATCCAAAGTAGAAAGAATTGTAGAATCCTATGGGAAACTTGCACCGGTTATTTTTTTAATACTTTGTGTTATAAGACCTATTATTTTATTACCAATAGGATTGTTTTCTGTGCTTGGGGGACTACTTTTTGGTTCACTTAATGGAACAATTTATACAGTTATAGGAAGTACCATAGGATCTATAATAGCTTATTATTTGGCGCGATATTGGGGTAGAGAATGGGTTGAAAGTTTATTAAATGCTAAATTTCAAAAAATTGATAGTAAATTTCGTGAAAAGGGTTTTACAGTTACATTTCTTATGAGAGTAATACCGATTCTTCCTTGTGATGTTGTAAGCTATATATGTGGACTTTCTGATATTGATATTTTTAAATATATTGCAGGTACGATAATAGGTATAATTCCAGGAACATTTATATATAGTAATTTTGGCAGTTCTCTTCATAATGTTTATTCAAGGCAATTTATTTTGTCTATTGTATTTTTAATTTTACTTTCTATATTGCCAATAATAATAAAGAAGTTTTATAAAAAAGATTTTAAGAAAGAAGTAGGAATTGAATTTGAAGAAGATAAAACTCAAGAGAATAAAAATATATAAGTAGGCATTATAGTGCATTAAGCCTTTATCCAACCAGAGTGGATAAAGGCTTTTTTGATTTATAAAATTAAGATCGATTTATAGATATTTCTATCTAAATTATTAAAAAAGTATTGACATAACAAAAAAAATCATTATCATTTATTTGAAGATTAGATACGAATAATGTATCGATACAATAAAGGGGGAATAAAAATGGGAAATGATAAAAGCAAAATAAAAAATATTGTCTATTCAGCTATGGCTGTAGCACTTGTTACAGTAGCTACTATGATAATAAGAATACCGTCTCCGAAAATGGGTTATATCAATTTTGGAGATATAATGATTTTTATTACTGCAGCAATTCTTGGAGAAAAAATAGGTTTTATTGCTGGTGGACTTGGATCTGCTTTTGCTGATATTTTAGGAGGGTATTTTATATTTGCGCCAGCTACATTTATAATTAAAGGTATTGAAGGGTTTATATTTGCTGTGTTAGTTAAAAAAGATAAAGAAGGAAGGTTAAAGATTCAGTCGATTATTTTTGCTTCAATTCTTTCTGCACTTTGGATGGTACTTGGTTATTTTATTTATGAATATTTAATATTTGGAATAGGTACAGCTTATCCAAACCTTCCAGCAAATTTAATACAGGGAGGAGTCAGTGCAGCAGCATCAATTCCAATATTGCTTGCTGCTGAAAAATCAGGCATTATATTTAAGTTAAAAATAAATAAATAACTGCCATTTATATGGCAGTTCAGATTGTTGATAAACCCCTTGGTTTCAAAAATCAAGGGGTTTATTTATGCGATAGCATATAAATTTTCAAAATAAATTTCTAATTTTAATATAAATATTTTATTAATATTCCTAAAAAATAAAAGGGATAGTACCCTT
>JAOADY010000091.1 GCA_026417075.1 Caloramator sp. | reverse complement strand
TTGTTGTTTGGATTTAATTTCATTAATCATGGGATACCTCCAAAATTTATTTCTATATATATAATTCTACATAAATTTTTAAAATCCTTTTTGCTACGCAAAAAAAGCTGCTGACAAAATTTGTTTGTCAACAGCCTGAGAGGTGATTTTACTCACCTCTGTTTATTATTTTACTTTTTTAAATTTCAAAAAACAAAATTTAAGTTGTAACGTCTAATATATAAAATGGAAAAATTGACATGGAGGTGCAGAATTTGTCTATAAATGAAAAGGAGTTTATAGAAAGAATAACGGAATATAAACAATATCTTTATAAAATGGCATTTTTATATGTTAAAGATGAGAATAGTGCACTTGAAATAATAGATGAAACAATCTTTAAAGCTTATTTATCGTATAAAAAACTAAGGAAAAAAGAATATTTTAAAACATGGGTAACAAGAATACTAATCAATTGTGCTATAGATTATTTAAAAGACAAAAACAAAATATGCAGCGATATAGATGAAGCGTGTATTAAAGTAGAAGAAAAGGAATATGTGGACTTATATAATGGAATAAATTTATTAAATGGTATTCAAAAGAGCATAGTTATATTGAAATATTTTTACGATTTTACAATAAGAGAGATAGCAGAAATATTAAATATATCCGACAGCACAGTAAAAAATAATCTTCATAAAGCATTAGAGTTTTTAAGAATTCAATTGAGGGAGGAGTAGGCTATGGATAATATAAAAAACGATTTTGAAAATATTAAAATTCCTGATAAGTTAGATTATACTATTGAAAATTCCTTAAAAAGAGCAAGAAAAAGAAGAAGGTTAAATTTTATAAGAAATTTAAGCACAGCCATAGCGGCAGTTTTTGCTGTGTTTATTTTGACAGTAAATACATCTTCTGTTTTTGCACAGACGATGATGAAAATACCTATAATAAAAAATATTGTTGAACTTGTTAAGTTCGATAAAGGGCTTGAAAATGCAGTAAAAGAAGGTTATATAAATGCAGTGGATAAATCAGCAGAGGATAAAGGGATAAAAGTTACCGTAGACAATATTATATATGATAACAAAAGATTGGTTATTCTTTACTCAATTGAAACAGAAAAGCCCTGCTATGATGTTTATGTGAGAAAATTAAAATTATCTGATGAAAAGAGAAAAGAAATAGGAGGATGTACATTAAGTTACGGTATGTTAACTCCAAATGATGAGCATAATCTATTTAAAGGCAACATAGATGTTCACTTTATGGAAAATAAACAAGTCCCATCTATTATATATTTAAGTTCAGATTTGATAGATATAAAATATAATGATGGGGATAATTACACAGGCATTGAAGGAAACTGGAGGATTGAGATTAAAATACCCAATTATATATGTGATCAATCAAATAATTACTCAATAGATAAAGAAATTTTAATTGGAGATATAAAGGTAAAAATCAAAGAAGCAAATATTTCGCTAACAACATGTGAAATAGGCGTTTCCTTTAAAAGCAATAAATATAAATCTATTAGTTTAGTAAATGCTCGTATTATAGATGAAAAGGGAACGGTTTATAAAAACTATCTTTCAACTTATTCTATAATAAACGAATATGAAAACAACTATAACTATATATTTGAAAGTCCTCTTTTTTCAAAGTCAAAGCACCTAAAGCTTTATTTTGATGGAATATATTTTATTCCTAACAGGGATGATTATATTGTTGTTGATATTAAAAATAATAAAATCATTGATAATGCTGGCTATGGAATAGAGCTAAAATATATAAATAAGGAAAAAAATGAGCTTAAATTAGGATTTACAATTACTGATGAAGAAATTTTAAAAAATAACAAAAAATATAATTATGTTGGGGGGATTGATTTTGGTGATGCTTACGATGAAAATGGTGAAAAGTGTGGCGTGGCTTTCCGTGGATTTGGAATGGATGGAGATAAACAATACCAAGACATCAGCATAGAAAATTTTAATCCAAAAACAAAATTATTAAAGATAAAAATAGAAAGAGCATGTAAAGGAATAATGCAGGAAGTTAGTGTAGATATAAAATAATTTGATTAAGAAGCTCAGATCTTATGAATATATTATATAGAAAAGAAGGATGGCTTTGAATTGTTTATAAAATTGGTAAAAGCCATCCTTTTGTTTTAATACTACATAAATATTATAAGAATTCTATATAATAAGTAACCGTCCCCCAAACTTTTGTTTTAAAAAGATAAAATATAAATTGTTTAATATTGCTAAATAATGATAAAATTAAATATAGTTAATATTATTAAAAGGAGGTCATCTTATGTCTGATATAAAATTTGATATAAAGAAGAATTTTGGATTTTTATCTGAATCTTCAAAGGGCTGGGAGAAGGAGCTGAATTTGGTTTCTTGGAACGATAAAGAGCCTAAGTATGATTTAAGGGAATGGGATATGGAGCATAAAAACATGAGCAAAGGGGTTACTTTAACATTAGAGGAGCTAAAAAAACTAAAGGACATTTTAAACGAAATGGATATATAAATCATAAAATAGATTATGAATGATATTTTTTCATATTTTTTGATTTATTAAGGAGGCAAGAGATATGAATCTTGTAGCTTTAACAGGTGCAGGCATATCGAAGGCAAGCGGAATTCCTACCTTTACAGAAATGGGGGATTTAAGAGAAAAGTTGAGCAGAACCTATTTTAAAAACAATCCAAAAGATTTTTATGAAATTTTATTAAGAATGAAGAATTTAATAGATGATGCAAAGCCTAATCCTGCCCATAGGGCTCTTTCAAAATATGATGTTCCAATTGTTACAATGAACATAGATGGACTGCATAAAAAAGCAGGAAGTAAGAATGTTATAGAAATTCACGGGAATTTAGAATATGTTAAATGCCCCTGCTGCAATAAATTATATGATTTTAATGTAGTTAAAGACAGTATATACTGCAAGAGCTGTAATTCATTGCTTGAACCTAATGTTGTGCTTTATGGGGATAATATACCTTTATATTTTAATGCAGTTAATCTTATAGGCTCGGCAGATGAACTGCTGGTTATTGGAACGTCTTTTTATACTTCAACTGCATTAGAGTTATCAGACAGAGCAAGGTATTCCGGCATTAAAGTAACTATAATAAATGAAAATGCAGAAGTAAATGTGCCTAAATATTTGGATAATATATTTGCTGGCAGGGACGGTTAAGAATTATTCGCAAAAGAATTCAAGATAAACATGACTTCTATATAATAAGTAACCGCCATTTATATATTAAAACTGAAGGTTATATTAAAAAGGCTGTTTTATTTAAAGCCTCTTTCTAAGTAGGACTAACCTATTTAAGAAAGAGGCTTTATAATTTGAAAGTGAGTTTGTTACTTGTCAACTGAGTGGAAAATTCACAATGTAAAAAATTGGTATAATATAATAAAAATTATTCTCCATAATATCTAATAAATAGATATTATGATACTTAAAGTAATAGTATGGATATGTTAAGAAGGTGGCATTATGAATAAGCCCAAGGTTGATATTTCTGAAGTTAATAATATTATAAAAAAAGTAATACAAAATATAGTATCGAGCAAAGAAACTATTGTTAATATCGTTGATGGAATAAGAAAAGATCAAGAGAGAATTGTTTTTGAAATTGCAGCACTTAAAAATGAGATAATAAGTGTGATAAATGAAGTCGATGAACTTGAGAGAAAAGATAAATTAATGCGTCAAAAACTTGCTGAAGTTTCAAAATATTTTGATAAATATACTGAAAAAGATATTAAAGAGATATATGATAGAGCTTATGAAACAAGAAGATTGCTTGATTCAAAAAGGTATGAGGAAAAAAGATTAAGGGATAGAAGGGATAGCTTAGAACTTCAGATAAAAAAACTTGATGAAAATATTAAAAATGGTGAAAAGATAATAAGCCAAATAAGCGTTGCACTTAAGTATCTTGAGGGAGATATACTTCCAGCCTTTAAAATAGACGGTAAGGAATCTGAAATGCTTCTTGGAATTAAAATACTTGAAGCACAAGAGTATGAAAGACAAAGAATTGCAAGGGATATTCATGATGGACCAGCCCAATATGTATCATCAGCAGTTATTAGATTGGATTTTGCTAAAAAGATTATTCAAAAGGATTTAGATGAGGGAATAAAGGAGCTTGAAGAACTTAAAAGAATACTTCAAACATCGGTAAAGGAAATAAGAGGAATAATTCATGATTTAAGACCTATGTCCCTTGATGATTTAGGTTTGATGCATACAATTCAGGAGCACGTAAAATCTTTGATTGAGCAAAAAAATATTAATATAAGTTTAAAATTAAAGCCAATTAAGGATGAAGTAGAGCCTATTATTCAAGTGGCTGTTTATAGAATACTTCAAGAACTTTTAAACAATATTATAAAACACTCTAAAGCAAAAAATGTTGATGTTAAATTGGATTTTGGATTAAAGTATCTTATGCTTATAGTTTGTGATGATGGAGTGGGTTTTGATGTTGAAGAAACTTTAAAGATAGTTAAGTATAAAGGGAGCAACTA
Source organism: Caloramator sp. (assembly GCA_026417075.1). Taxonomy (GTDB): domain Bacteria; phylum Bacillota; class Clostridia; order Clostridiales; family Caloramatoraceae; genus Caloramator_B. Next base: position 14,532 of record JAOADY010000091.1, on the reverse strand, counting down.
TGGACTTTTAGGTATTATGGAGAGAGTAAATCAGCTTCAGGGAGATTTTCAAGTTGAATCTAAAAAGGGCATAGGAACAACATTTAAGATAAAGCTTCCTGTAAATAGAGAGGTGTTTAAGGATGATAAAGAAGATTAAAGTTTTAATTGCTGATGATCATGAATTGATAAGGCAGGGACTTGAAAGGATAATAAGTTTTGAGGATGATTTAACTGTAATATACGAAGCAAAGGATGGGATTGATGTAATAGATTTTTTAAAAAAGAAGTGCCGGATGTACTCCTTTTAGATATAAATATGCCTAAAATGGATGGTATTGAAGTATTAAAAAAGGTAAAAAAAGAGTACAGCAATATAAAAGTAATTATGCTTACCGTTGAAAGTGATAAGACAACACTTTACACAGCAATTGATGTAGGAGCTGATGGATATATATTAAAGGATTCTGCTGCAGAGGAGATTGTTGATTCTATAAAAACAGTTTTAAGTGGAGGAAAGTATATAGATAAATCATTAGTTTCTTTTATTTTAAAGGATATGGAGAATAAACAAAATAAAAAAAGCAGCATATTTGATAACCTTTCAAAACGCGAAGTTGAGGTTTTATATAATATGTCAAAAGGACTTAGCAATAAGGAGATTGGTAATGTTTTATGCCTTTCTGAAAAAACAGTTAAAAACTATATAACCAGTATATTTTTAAAGCTAAATGTACAAGATAGGGTTCAGGCAGCAATTTTGGCACTTCAAAATGATATTGAAAAGTATTATAAAACTTTATAAAGTGCAGAGCAATTTAAGGCATTTTAATTTTTAGGACTAAAGTCCTATTTTTTTGTGACTATATTACTAAAAGAATAGGACTTTGTTAATCTATTATAAAAATGATAAAGCTAATATAATAAAATTACAATAGAAGTTAGATATACGGAAGAATAAAATTAAGGGGGTCATATATATGTTAAGAAGTTTAATTACTTTCATTGCTCAAAACAAAAAGCAAAAAGGACAAGGTATGGTAGAGTATGGACTTATAATAGCACTTGTTGCAGTTGTAGCTATTGCAGGACTTATGCTTATTGGACCCAAATTACAGACAATGTTCCAAAACATCTCTGGTAACTTATAATGCTATGACGGAATTAAAAAAGATATGCAAACATGAGGGTTTGCATATCTTTTTTTACAAGATTAAAAGCTTTTAAGGAGCGATAATATGAAACATTTAAAGAAAAAAGGTCAAGCTTTGGTTGAATTTGCAATTATGCTCCCAGTATTTATATTTATTTTAGCAGGAATCATAGAATTTGGGATTATGTTAAATTCATATTTAACTATACAAAATGCCTCAAGAGAAGGTGCAAGATACGGAATTATGGGCTCTAATGATACTGACATTATTCAGGTTGTTTATGCTACATCTCCTAACTTAGACGAAAATAAAATGAGCATAGAAATAACACCTCAGGATTCTATAAGAAAATCAGGAGATAGGGTAACTGTAAAGGTTACTTATAATTATCAATTAGTTGTTCCTATTATAAGCAATCTTTTAGGAAACAGCATTCAGCTTAGGGCACAAACTTCAATGAGGGTTGAATGAAGGTGGTAATATGATAAAAAAAGGTAATGCATCAATATTAGTTGTAATTGGAATGACGGTTTTATTAGGTTTTTCAGCTTATGTTATAGATATTGGAATTGTTTATGGAGAGAAAATGAAGATTGAGAATGCAGTTGATGCAGCTGCACTTTCTGCTGCACTTGAGCTTCCTTCAAATCCACAAAGGGCTATAGAAATTGCACAGGATTATCTTCAAAAAAATGGTGCTAATTATAGCAGCGCTAATATTTTAATATCGCAGGATAATAAGAGAATAGAGGTTTCATCAAGAAAGGATGTTAACCACTTTTTTGCTAAAGTTTTAGGAATAAATAAAAGTATTGTTTTTGCAAAGTCTAAAGCAATAATAGGACCTGCAAAGTCAGATAGCAGTGGATTAAGACCCTTTGGCGTTGTAGCCTATGATTATCATTATGGGGATTTAGTTGTATTGAAGGAAGATGCAGGGGATGGGTACCATGGAAATTATGGAGTTTTGGCTATGGGTGGACAAGGCTCGAATGTATTTAGAAACAATGCACTTTATGGATATAATGGAAAGATTAGTGTTGGTGATTTGATAGATACAGAGCCAGGAAATATGGCTGGGGTTGTAAATGAACTTAAAAACTATATTAATTCAGATAAAAGCACATTTGAAAATTTTACGAGGGATTCTATTAGGCTTTGGACACTTCCTTTGGTAAATACCCTTGAAGTTGACGGAAGGAAAAAAGTACAGGTGGTTGGATTTGCAAAGTTTTTTGTTGAAGATGTTGAAAAAAAATCTGATAAAGCAGAAATAAGCGGGAGATTTATAAGGTATGTTGATAAGGCAGAGATAGATTTTAGCCTTAATGATACGGGATTTTATGGTGTAAAACTTACAAGGTAGGTGTTAATATGAAGGGTACTGCGAAAAGGCTAATTATAATTTCCTTTATTCTATCGCTAATTGCAACATCAGCAGTATATTTTTACTTAAGTTCACTAAAAGGAAAAAGCAAAAAAGAAGAATATGTTAAAATACTTGCAGCTTCAGTTTCAATTCCAAGGGGTACTGTAATACAAAGGAACATGATAAAGGAAGTTGAAATTGCAAAGGAAAGTTTTTTGGAAGGATATATTAAAGATTATTCTTTGGTTGTTGGAAGATATGCAAAGGAAAATATAGTTAAGGATGAGATATTTATTAAGGAGAAGCTTCAAAGTGATAATATAAATGAGCTGAGCTTTCAAATAAGAGAAAATTACAGGGCAGTTTCTTTAAATGTAACTGGAGATACAGGGCTTTCCTATCTTTTAAAACCTGGTGATTATGTTGATGTTATTGTTTATCTTTCAGAGAAAAAAGATTCGGGTAAAGTTGTAAGACCTGATATAGCAAAAATGGTTCTTCAAAATTTAAAGGTTCTTGCAGTTGACAGAAATCTTTCAAGGGAAAATAACCCTAAGGATGATGGTAAAGTGCCAACTAACTTTTTTGTTACTGTTGAAGTTCCAGCAATTGATGTAGAAAAATTGGTTATTGCTAGTGATATTGGTGTTGTAAAGCTTGCCTTAAGGTCTGTTAATGATAATAATATTATAAATACATCAGGAACAGTTGATGAAAATCTTTTGAAGAGCAATAGCAGTTTAGATAGAACAAAAACAAATTCAAAATACATATACTATAAAGTTAAAAAAGGGGATACTTTAAAGAATATAAGCAGAAAATTTTATGGAACTCCTGATAATTATACTTTATTAAAGGAAGTTAATAATATAAAAAATGAGAATTTTATTGTTCCAGGGCTGATTTTAAAAATTCCTGTCTTTTAGAATGGAGTGATTCTATGGATAAAATAAGAGTACTTATAGCAGATGATATAAAAGAAACAAGGGATATAATAAAAAGAATATTGCTTAATGAAAACGAGTTTGAGATTGCAGGAGAAGCCTCTAATGGAGATGAAACATTAAAACTCATTCCAAAGATAAAACCTGATGTAGTTTTAATGGATATAAACATGCCTGTTTTAAATGGTCTTGAGGCAACGGAAAAGATTACAAGCCTATATCCTAATATAATTGTTATAATAATGTCGGTTCAAGGTGAGAGTGAGTATCTTAAAAAGGCAATGCTCTATGGTGCAAAGGAATATATTATAAAACCTTTTAACTATGATACCCTTGTTGAAACAATAAAAGTAACCTATGAAAGATACAAAAGTATATTATCAAAGATTACTATAGAAGAGGAAAAAAGGGATGGTAAAATAATTACTTTTTTTAGTTCAAAGGGTGGAGTAGGTAAATCAGTGCTATCTATAAATAGTGCAGTAGAATTTAGCAAGACTAAAAAGATAATTTTAATTGATATGGATTTGATGTTTGGAGATATATCAATGATGGTCGATGGTGCAAATTTCAAGACTATGCTTGATGCAATAGATGATGAGCAGCTTGACTCATATATGAGTTTTAAACAATATTTTTTTAAATATAATGAAAACCTTGATATATTATTTGCACCAAAAAAGCCCGAAGCAGCTGAATATATAGGTAAAGAAAGCATTGAGAAGATTTTAAACCTTATAAAAAATCATTATGATTTAATAATTATAGACACAGGCATTAATTTTAATGATAATATACTGTATATTCTTGATAATTCTGATTATGTATTATTTGTTTCAAATATGGATATAGTTTCTCTTAAAAATACAAAGCTTGGGCTTTCAGTTATGAAATCCTTAGGATATGACAGCAAAAAGGTTAAGATTGTTATTAATAGTTTTACTACTGAATTTGGAATTTTAATAAAAGATGTAGAGGATGTATTTAAGGAAAAGATATTCTCTGTTATTCCTTATGATGATAAAACTGTTGTAAATTCTATTAATAATGGAAAGCCTTTTATGGATAATAACAAGCTTTTAAAATCAAAAATTGCAAAGGCAGTGGAGCTTCTTTGTAAATCCCTTGAGGTATAGGTGGTGATTATATGTCCCTTATTAAAAGGCTTGAGGCAATAAATGTAGATAAAAAGCAGAGTAAAAATGAAAAGGAAGTTGATCCTTATTTAGAACTTAAAACAAAAATTCAAAATAAGGTTATAGAAGAACTTGATATAGATTTTAAGGAAATATCTGAGGAGAATGAGGAGCTAAAGCAAAAGATAAATTCTATTCTCACAAAGTGTATAGAAGAAGAATCTTTAAATATGACAAATATACAAAGGAAAAAAATAAAAGAGGAGCTTTTAGATGAAATAATAGGCTTTGGGCCAATAACGCCTTTTTTAAAGGACAGCTCTGTAACAGAAATTATGGTGAACGGTCCATCAAAAATATATGTTGAAAGGCATGGTAAACTTCAGCTTACTGATTCAAAATTTAAAAACGATGATCATGTTATGCACGTAATTAAAAAAATAGTATCTCCCTTAGGAAGAAGAATTGATGAGAGTTCTCCTATGGTTGATGCAAGACTTCCAAATGGTTCAAGAGTTAATGCCATAATACCGCCACTGTCAATCGATGGGCCGTCTATTACTATAAGAAAGTTTTCAGATGATCCTTTTACTGTTGATGATCTTATAAGTTTTGGAACGATGACTTCTAAAATGGCAGAGTTTTTAAAATATTGTGTTCAAGGAAGACTAAATGTGGTTGTATCCGGTGGTACAGGAAGCGGTAAAACTACAACATTGAATGTTTTATCATCCTTTATTCCAAATCAAGAGAGAATTATAACAATAGAGGATGCAGCAGAACTTCAGCTATCCCAAGAGCACGTTGTAAGGCTTGAAACAAGACCTGCAAACCTTGAGGGAAAGGGAGAGATTACTATAAGAGATTTAGTTAAAAACAGCCTTAGAATGAGGCCTGACAGAATAGTAGTAGGTGAGGTTAGAAGCGGTGAAGCCCTTGATATGCTTCAAGCTATGAATACAGGACATGATGGCTCTCTTACAACAGGACATGCTAACTCTCCAAGGGATATGCTATCAAGGCTTGAAACTATGGTTTTAATGTCGGGTATGAACCTTCCAGTAAGGGCAATAAGGGATCAGATTGCATCGGCCATTGATTTAATAATACAGCAGTCGAGGCTTATGGATGGAAGTAGAAAAATAACCCATATAACTGAAGTTCAGGGGATGGAAGGCGACGTTATAATACTTCAAGATATATTCAGGTATGAACAAAGAGGACTTGACAACAAAGGAAAGGTAAAGGGTGAATTTTTATTTACCGGTGTTATGCCAAAATTTTTACAAAAACTAAAAGAAAAGGGAATAAACATACCATCTGAAATATTTCAATAATTGGAAGTGATTTTATGATTTTGGTTTTAATTAGCATATTTTTATCTGTATTTACTTTAACTACAGCACTTTTTATGCTTATAAATAGTAAGGGAAAACCCATAGATAAATTAAAATATTTTGATGAGGGGTATGTAAGTGAAAAAAAGGATGAAAAAAAGAAATTAAGTATTATTAAGGCTCTTTCAAATTTAATTCCAGATTTTAAGTTTAATAAATCAAAATTAAAAAAAGCAGAGCTTGAGATTATAAGGGCTGATGTTCCTTTAACTTTTGAGGAAATACTTGTTATAAAACTTCTTACAACCTTTGGAATAACTTTTTTAATATTTATTATAACAAAAGATTTATTTATATCATCCTTTGTCATGATTATAGTATGGAATATACCTAATCTTATAATATTAAAAAGAAAAAATGATAGATTTAAGATGTTTGACAGCCAGCTTACAGAGGCTATAGTTATTATCTCTAATTCCTTAAAGGCAGGATATTCCTTTATGCAGTCTATTGCAGTTGTCAGCGAGCAGATTAAAGAGCCTTTAGGAAAAGAATTTAAAAGGATTTTAAAGGAGCTGAGTCTTGGTATGCCTGAAGAGGAGGCATTTAGAAATTTACAGATAAGAGTTGTTTCTGAGGATTTGAATCTTTTAGTAAATGCAATTTTAATTCAAAAGAATATAGGAGGAAACCTATCGGAGATACTTGATAATATATCTGAAACTATAAGAGAAAGGCAAAAGATAAAGGCAGAATTAAAAAACCTCACAGCTCAGGGAAAACTATCGGTGATTATAATATCCCTTATTCCAGTATTTATAGGACTTATTATATATTTATTTAACAAAGAATACATTATGCTCTTATTTACAACTAAGATTGGAATAATAATGATTGTAGTTTCAATAGTTAATGAGTTTATAGGGCTTATGCTTATAAATAAGATTATAAACATTGAAATTTAGGGGATGGAAGTATGGTATATTTAATTATTTTTATAATTTTTTTAGCTGTATTTGCATTTTCATATTTTGTATTGATTCAGTTAAACTATAAAAAACTTCAAATAGAAAACAGAATAAATCAGATAAAGGATAATTCTGTTTTAGATGAAACAGAAGGAAGGACATTTTTAGAAAGAGCTATTCTTCCTATATATACTCATTTTGCAGATTTTTTTTATAAAGCTACTCCTTCAAAAAAGTTAGAAGCATTAGGTAAAAAGCTTGAAAGGGTAGGATATTCTAAAAAGATATCCCTTGAAAAATGGATATTTAATAAGGCGATGACTATTATAATTGTATTTTTATCAAGTTATATGCTTTTTAATTTAATTGTAAAAAATTCGTTGAAATCTTTGGCTATGGCTTTTTTGCTTTCATTATTAACCAGTGTTTTATTTGATTTTAATCTTTCAAGAAAAGTGGATAGAAGGAAAAAAAGCATATTAAGGGATTTACCCTATATTCTTGATTTGATTACAGTAAGCGTTGAGGCAGGGCTTTCCTTTGATGGAGCCATTGCAAGGGTTATTGAAAATATTAAAGGCGACTTAAGCGATGAATTTGCAAAAACCTTAAAGGAGATTAGAATGGGTATTCAAAGAAAAGTTGCCCTTAAAAATATGAGTGAAAGATGCGATATTAGGGAAATATCTATGCTTATAACATCCCTTATTCAAGCAGATGAACTTGGTGTAAGCCTTGGAAAGGTATTAAGGATTGAATCATCAAACCTTAGGGAACAAAGAAAACAAATAGCAAGGGAGAAGGCACTTAAAGCTCCTGTTAAAATGCTTTTTCCCCTAATATTTTTCATATTTCCAACGGTTTTTACAATAATTCTTGGCCCAGCGGTAATTAAAATATATAACTTCTTTGCAAAGTAAGATAAATATTATATTTTTATAAGTTTTAATTACTATTTAAGTTTGACCAACAATACAGTGATATTTTTGCAAATCTGATACTAACAAAATTATATGAGTGTAAAATAACTAAAAGGAAATAATGTAAAAGTTTATTTGAGTTGGGTAGGAAACTGTTTGCCTACGATAAAGTAAAAATTAAAAATTTTGCTGGAGGATGCTATGGTTTATAATCTATTATGCAACGGGGAAAAATTATGCAGTGTTTTTGTTGCTGATAATTTTAAGGATAGATTTCTTGGGTATATGTTTAGAAAAAATGCCCACTATGATGCAATTCTTTTTAAACCCTGCAGCAGCATACATACTTTTTTTATGAATTTTGATATAGATGTTTTGTTTCTTGATGAGGAGATGATCGTATTGAAAAAGGTAGAAGGAGTTAAAAGAGGGAAAATTATTTTAAAAAAGTACGCTAAAATGGTTATAGAAACAAAAGCTGGAGGATTTAAGAATATTAATATCGGAGATAAAATGCACATAGAATATTTATAATAATATCCTGATTTAAAAATTCACATTTAATATTATTTAATTTGTATCTAAATATAACAAAAATAGTTTACTTAAACAAAATCCTCTTTCTAAATAGAGATTCTATTTATGAAAGAGGATTTATTATTTTACAAAGATTTTTTATTTGGACATATCGTTTCTTAGTTTGTAATTTTATATGTCATTAAATAAGTAACCGTCCCTAGGCGTCTTTTATCATTTCATTCCATTGCAAAGGTATGCTTACTCCGATGGTTTCAAACTCAAGGGGGACATCGGATTTAAGTTTTATAAATAAATCCTTTGGAAGGTTATTTATAATATGTTTTATATTTCCTCTTATAAACTCAATGGCTTCATCCTCCCCTGAAAGTTTGTACTTTGGTTCAAGACAGTAAAAGAAATAAATTATAAAATGAAGCAGAGCATTATATGCCTTATCTTTATTTATAGTAAATAAATTGTCTATTTTATTAATATAAAGGTTTAAAAATTTCTCTCCCATATCGAAGGAATCAAAGTATCTTATAATTTTTCTATGATCGTTAAAGGATTTTATGAAGCATAAAACTAAGGGAAGGCTTAAATTTATAAAATCAAAATATCTATTTATTTCAAGTTTTTCTATATCAAGGGACATTGAAATTATATCATCTATTTCATAGTCATTTTCAATTTTATCCTTTGTAGAATATATAAAATATAGCATGCTAATAATATCAGGAGATGTTTTTATATTCTTTGTACTTTTAAGCTTTTTAAATTTATAAACATAATCTTTTAAATCATCATTAATATTATTAAAATTAAGGTTATCTTCAAAGATATTAAAGAGAATTTTTAAAATGTTATCATCTAAGTTATATATCCCTTCTTCTGCTTTTAAAAGTATAATTTTGCACTGTTCAAGAAGCCTTTCAGAAGGTATTAGCTCAACGAAGTTTTTAACTATATCATTTATATATTTAGAATTAAAATTTGAAAACTCAGAAAGTATATCCTTTTCAATGCTTAAAAAGCTTTGAATTACATCATTAGAATTTTTAAGCCTTTCTATGCACTCTTCATATATTAGGTTTTCGTAATCGCTTTCTATTAATTTTTTCCTTATTATAAATATATCCTTTTCATTAAATGTATCTATTGAATTTATAAACTGTTTAATAAATAGATTTGAAACAATTGTATTTTCTGTGTATTTATAAAGTAATTTTACTATGTTTATAAAATACTCTATGTCATCCTTACATATTTTAAGTATTTTAGAGATATATTCAAAGTCGTTGTATATAACACTAAAACTTTGGTTTAAGAGTTTTTCAAGTCCTTCTGTTTTAATAGCTTGGCTGTAGCTGTATCCAAGGCTTATCATGCTTTTTATTGTAATATAAATATAAAATCCGCTTCTATTTTTAAATTCATCCCTTGATAATAAAACGTTTAAAAGCGCTATTCTTTCTTTTGAGACAGCATTTTTAAAAATAGCATAAGATATACTTTCAAAATGATTAACTATTTCATTAAAAATATCTAAAAGCTCATTTAAATAGTCATAGTTTTTTACTGCTATAATATCAATTGCAGCATAAAAATAGTAGCAGTTTTTATCTATAAATGAAGGTATCTTTTCCTTTTGAGTTGCTTTAAAGATGAATTTTGAAAAAGGTTTTAAAGAATTTAATTCAACGCTTCTTGATATAACTTGAAGTGAAGATTCAAGAGCGTTGTATATATTTAATATAAGGTCATCGGGTATATTTTCAGATGCAAACTCAAAGGCAGGAGCTAAATGGGAAATATCAACGCTTTTTTCCTCATCCTTTAAATTTTTATTTTTTCTTATTATTTCGTATAGATACAAACAGTTGTCGATTTTACTGTCTAAAACATTATAACTGCAGTCCTCTGTAAAGTTATTAAAATTTATTAAATCTATATTTGAACCTAAATAATAGTTTAATGCAAAATTTGAAAATTCATAATCAGCGGTTGCAGGAAGGTTTTGGCTACTAAAATCGAAAAAAAGTTCTTCGCTTTTATAGGATGAATTCACTCCATATATTAAACATTCTATAGGTAAAAGGGTATCAGTTGAAAATGTTATATTATATGAAAGAGATTTAGAAAGGCACATATGTAATGAAGCCATTAAAAAAATAAAGTTGTTATCAGTATTTTTTATATATATTGAATTTTTAGTTTCACTACAATGTATTACTGCATTTAAAAGCCTTTTAAAATATAGCTGTCTTCCTCTTAATAGAAAATCTTTAATATTATCCTTTGAAATAATATTTAAAGGGTTTATATTATCTAAATTTAATAAAATTTTTTCTTCTAAATCTTCAAGGCTTTCTATAAATATATTAGAATTAATAAGTTCTATTGGATAAAAATCAAGCTTTTCGTTGAAAATTAAAGTTTGGGCGAAGCTGTTTTTTAAATCATTAATACAGCATTTTAACATGCAAAAATTACCACTCTTTAATCTGAAAAAGGAGAATATATTCTTGCTTTTATTTTCTTCTTTATTTTTTAACATAGCAATAATTGGTTTTAATATGTTTTTTATTTCATTTATATCACTTTTATCAATTGTTTCTGAAGCCTTTAAAACATCAAAATTGTAACCTCTAAAAAAACCTTTTTTTATTATTGAAAAAACTACCTGATTTATACTCATAAAATCCACCCCATATATTTATCGAATTAAAAAAATTTTTATAAAGAAAATATTTTATTTCTATCTATATATTTTGTGAGGATTTCAAAGTGATTTTCCATGACTTTCTTTTGCAGATCATCGGGATAGGATAAAATTCCATCCTTAAGACTGTAATCCTCACAAAATAGGAGTGAATCTGGCCTTGTTTTTTCAATTCTTTTAAAAAAGTCCTTAGACATTCTAAAAAATCCGTATCCTACATCTAAAATATCCTCAGGGTTTATTTGAGAAAATAAATAATTATAAAAAGGTTCATAATAAAAGCTTACATCTTCACCTATAAAAATAGGATCAAGGCATATTCTAACTTTAAAACCCTGTGATAGTGCAGTTTTTAAAGCTTTTATTCGAGCATCTAATGAAGGTGTATATCTTTCATATTTTTTTATGACATCATTAGGGGATAGAGTAAAGGCTATAATAAGGTTATCCATTGGTTTATGAGTTTTATAAAAAATATCATTAGCACTTTTAGTCCTAACTTCCACTAAAAGATTTAGATAATCTTTAAAGAAATCATAAAAGTAATCCATATAAGGTATTATACTGTGAAAGGCTATTAAATCAGTATCATAAGAGGCGGCAAGAAAAGAAGTTTCCCTTGAAGTTATATCTTTAATTTCTGATTTAAAATCTTCAATGTTTACGAAGGCGACAATATTAGAAGAGGGGTACATACCTTGAAGATAGCAGTATTCACAGTCGAAAATGCAGTTTAGTAAAAAAGAAGTGTAATAAAAATTAGAATATCCAAAGTTTTGGCAAACATCAGGCCCCTTATATATAAAGGGTTTGCTTTTTACAGCAAGTATAAGAGATTGGTTTTGCTTTTGGATAATAAAATTTTGATTTGTACGGTTAAAAACATCCTTATAATGCTTTATTATAATAAAATTTGAAGTATTATATTTTTCCATAATATTTTTTGTTATAGTATAATTTAAGGCACTCTCTTCTATATAAATAGAATCAAAAAAATACTTATTTGAGTTTTTCCATAATCTGCTCAAAAACTCTCTTCCCTTCTTTTTTAATTTTAACTTCCATATTACAAAATTCATTTAATATATTAACAGGCTGTAAACCCTTAAGCTTTGCTTTTTTTACTTCTTTAAAGAGCATTTTTTTCATTGCTTCTGTAAAGTTTAGATTTTCACAGAGAATATTAACTATTTTTTCCTCTTTATCAAAGGGATTTTTTAATAAATCATTTAAACTTTTAAGTTCATATATTATTTCATCAATTAATGATATATTGTTTTTTATATAACCTTTAAGTATTTCCTTATCTAAATTTTTAGGATTTAAAAAATCAGATATTATTTTTAATATTACCGTATTATGGACATATAAAAACTTTTGACCAGCCTCCATTATGCCTGCTGATTCCATATCGATTAATATATTATTGTCGTCAATATAATCTCCTTTAAAAATAGGCTTTGAAGAGCAGCATAGAGTTTCTTTTTTTATATTTTTACCAAAATAAACATCGGGATAATAATCCTTTCCTGAGTCTATATCCTTAATTTTGTTTATTATTATAAGCTCACCAAGATTATATTTTAAGCTATTTGCACCGCAAAATCCTATATTTACAAGTATGTCTTCTTTTTTACACTTAAAGTTTGAAAGAATATATACAGCTGCCATAGCAGCTTTTATTTTTCCAACGCCGCTTATTATAAGGGTTATATCCTCATTTTTGTAAACCTGATAATTATTTATATTCATGTCTTTTTTTAAGTTGTAGTACTCAATTAATGGAGAGGCTTCTAACATTAAGGCGGTTACTATAAATACCATAATATAGTTGTTCCCCCAATCTCAGTTTTGCATATTGAAATTTTATCAGATAAAACAAGCAGAGTAAATATTCATATAGTAATGAAGATTTTAATGTTTGTATTTGATAAATAATCATTAAATGGTATTAAAAATCATATTTTTTATTAAAATTATTTTTATAGGTGGTAATATATGAATAAAAATATTGTACCCTATCAGAGAGATAATCCTACGGATGAAGAAAGGTTTTTGCAGTTAAAATATCTTTTAAATCAGTCAGGGAGAGGAGAAGATTTTTACAATATAATAGAGTTGTTAAGTCCTCCAAAGGATATTGAAACTATTGTACCAAAAGGATGCGGAAAGGGAGTTTCAGTTGCAGTAATTGGAGCTGGACTTTCAGGCCTTTGTGCTGCTTATGAGCTTAGTAAGATAGGATGTGATATTACTATATTTGAGGCTTCAAATAGAATAGGAGGAAGGGTTAATACAATATATTTCGATAAAGAAAAGCAGTATTTTGGTGAACTTGGAGCAATGAGAATAGGGGTATCCCATGAAACAACATGGCATTATATAAATCTTTTTAAATTAAAAACAAGACCTTTTGCATCAAAAAATATAAATGGTCTTTTTTATATAAGAGGAGGTTATGCAAGAAATGATTCTCAGGGGAAAAGTGTTAAAGAACATATATATCCAAAGTATAATCTAACTGATGAAGAAAGAAAAATTCAATGGCAAAAATTATCCGAAAAAGTTATAAATAAATACTTAAATACTATTCCAGTAAATCTTAGGCGGGAGCTTATTGAGATTAAGAAAAATTATTCAGAACCTATTAAGAATATGGACAGTATGACTTTAAGAAGAGCTTATGAAAATCTTAAACTAAGCCAGGATGCTATTTCTATGATAGGCTATCTTTCTATTTTTGAAGAGAGTTTTTTAAATATAGGTCTTACTGAAATACTTCAGGAGGCGTATACTGCGGATTTTGGATTTACTTACTATATAGATGGAGGCATGATAAAACTAGCAGAAAAATTTTATATGGAATTAAATAATAAAAATTATGGAATGGTAGACTTTAAATTTAATAGTCCTATTGATGGCATATATAAAGATAGCAGAGATAAAATAATACTTGAAATAAGAGAAAATTGTAAAAACAGATATTTTAAGTCCTTTGATATAGTAATTTGTGCAATACCCTTTTCAAGTCTTAGAAGGGTTAATGTTGATCCTCCCTTTAGCGTTTTAAAATCTCAGGCAATAGCAGAATTAAACTATTCATATTCCCAAAAGACACTCCTTTTTTTAAAAGAAAGATTTTGGGAATATGGAGGAGAAGATGAAAGAATTGTTGGTGGAAGTTCACTTACAGATTTAATTCCGATTTCTATATTCTACCCTTCAGATAACTCTGTTCCAATTGAGGGTATATATAATGGATGGACATTTAAATATGGCTTGCCTTTAAAAAAGCCAGGGGTTCTTCTTGCATCTTATAATTGGGGAAACAATGCTATAAGACTTGGAAATGAAAATTTCTGCATTAGATTAAATGATGTTGTTGAATGTGTTGAGAAAGTTCATAAACTTTATAAAGGATATATTTATAAAAATCTTTTGGCATGGCATAGTATCTGTCTCTTATACACATCTCCGAGCCCAC
>JAOADY010000162.1 GCA_026417075.1 Caloramator sp. | reverse complement strand
ATAAACATTCTTGTCGAATATACATAAATAGGATTCACCCCTTTGTTGGTATTTTGTTCACACTTATTATATTCGACATTTGGGGTGAATTTCCTTTTTGCATTACTAAAAATTAAGTATTTTCAAGGCTTAAAAAATATGAAATTTCCTCATTTAATAATGAACTTGTATAATCTACAGAAACAAGAACAAATTTGAAGCCGAAATATTTTTATAGATACAATTCTTTGAATAAAATGGACAAGCTTTTAAAATAACATATATAAAAATTTCTATTAAATGAAATTCCATGTTAAAATATGGTTTTGTATATCTATTTATATTTAAGCATATTAGATTTTCAAAACTTAAAAGGTTATTTATCTCAATCTATAACTTAACAAGATAGCTACCAATTCCATAAATGCTTTAATTAAGAATAAAAACTAAATAGAGAATCGATTCTATAAATAAGATTTGTTATTATTGAGATATTTTATTGATATTTTCAAAATAGTTTCTAATTTACATTGTTCAATTACTTTAGACGAAATAATAAGTAACTGTCCCTAGATGCAAAAATCTTTTCTCTAAATTGTTTAAAAAATTAATGAAAGATAATAATTTTAATGGTAATATATTAGTGAATATTTTAGAATTTTGAAAAAAGGGGAAGAAAAATGTTAAGTCCTAATGTGTTTAAGCAGATAGACGAGGTTAAATATCTTACGGTTGAGAATACGTGGAGATATAGACCTATTATAAGGATTTTATATAAATATCACCTTCGCTATAAATACTGGGTTTGCAAAGAGGAGATATATGAAGAACTAAAAAAGTATGAGGAGTTTAAGGATTATACTTTAGAGAATTTAAGATATGATCTTGATTATCTTGTTGAAAATAAAAATCTTGTTACTCTTCAGGATACAAAGAATATTAAGACTATCGACGAGTTTAAAAACAGGCAGTTTCAGTATCAGCTCTCACAGTATACCATTGAAATTGAAAGAATGATAATGCATCTTGAAAACATATCTTTTCAAAATCAGGCTTCTCTTGAGGCAACCCTTGTTGAATCCTTTGAAGAAAAACTTGAAAGATTCTTTGATATTAAAGATAAAGATGGTAAAACCATATATAATTGGTGGATAAATATAAGCGATGATTTTAAAAAACTTAATGAAAACTACCAGGACTATATAAAAAGTTTTTATTCACCAAGGGCTGAGGAGCTTATGAAGACTACTGAGTTTTTAATATATAAGGAAAACTTAATTAAATATTTGAGAGAATTTATTAAGGGGATTCAATCTAACGCCTCAAAAATAGAAAAAACTTTAAAATCCATTGATGAAGATGATGTTAAAAAGGTAATACTAAAGGCATTTGAATATGAAAAGACTATTCCAAGGATGGATTTTGATATAAAAGAGGATGAATATTTAGAAACGAATATGGAAATATGGAAAAGCATATTTGATTGGTTCGTATCTAATGTAAACAGAATAAGCGACTGCGAAAAGATTCTTGATATTACTAACGAGATAATTATGAAAACTACAAGGTATGCTTCTCAAATATCTGAAAGAAGAAACAGCAGTGCCAACAGGAAGATGGAATATAGAAAACTTCTTGAGCTTTTTTACAGCTTAAAGGATTTAGATGAGGCAAATATGCTCTCAGCTGTTACAATAGGAATATTTAATATGAGGCATATAAGGGGAAATACAATAAGAGAAACAGAGAGCATATACAGCAGCATATATGATGAAATCCCCTATGAATATATTTTAAAGCCTAAAAACAGAAAATACAGGGAGAGAATTATAAAAACTCCAATGAAGGATAAAACAGCAATTAAAAAGGAGCTTAAAAGGGAAATAGAAGAAAGAATAAAAATGGAAAAAGAAATAATGGAATCTTTAATTAGCGATGGAAAGATAGAGTTTAAAAAGCTTCCTGTAATTACAACTTTTCAGAGGAATACCCTTTTAAGGTGGCTATCTAGGGCAAATAATAATAAATCTAAAAAGAGCAAAACAGAATATGGGCGAGATTATGAGGTTATACTTTTAAATGATGAAAATATAACTTTAGAGTGTGAGGATGGAACGCTTATAATGCCTGATTTTATGCTGAAATTCTATTAATTTTTTTAGCTGATATATTAAATAAATATTGATTCGGCTGATTTTATCTACAATTATTACTAAAGTAGGAGAGATAAGATGGATACTTTAAAGACTCTTCTTGATAACTATATTATAGTTAAAGAAGATAATAAGGACTTATATTATGAAATAAAGGATAATATTAAAAATTTTAAAAGCTTTATACAAGACAAGTTAGGATATGATATTATAGTTCATCAAGACTTTATAAAATTAGAAAAATTTCCTGGGAAACTAGAACCGTGGATGGGCATAAGGGATTTTAAGGATAAACTTGATTACTGCCTTTTTATACTTTTAATTATGTTTTTAGAGGACAAGGGTAAAGAGGATAAATTCGTATTATCCCAACTTATAGATTATATAAATTCTAATTTTGAATTTGAAAAAATAGATTGGACAATATATTCAAATCGAAGAGCTCTTGTTAGGGTTTTAAAATTTGCAGAAGGACTAAAGCTTATAAAAGTTTTTGATGGCGAGGATGACAGCTTTGCAGAGAGTGAAACTGCTGAGGTTTTATATGAAAATACAGGCATATCAAAATATGTTATAAGAAGCTTTCCAATAGATATTTCATCGGCAAAATCCTATAAGGATTTCATAAGTTTTGCCTGGGATACAATAGATGAGCAAAAGGGAATTACAAGAAGACACAGGGTATATAGAAATATAATAATGTCTTCTGTAATGTATAACGAAGGTTCAGAGGATCAGGATTTTTATTATTTGAAAAACTTCAAGCCAAATATTGAAAGCGATTTAGAAAAGTATTTAGGATGGAAACTTCATGTTCACAGGGAAGCTGCTCTTGTTGGTTTAGAGGAAAATGAAAGGATAGAAGAAACTTTTCCTAATATTAGTGCAATATCAGATATAGTTTTATGCTTAAATAAGCTATTATTAGAAAAATTAAGGGATAACATTCTTTCATTAAATGATAATTTTAACATTGAAATAGATGAAAAGTGCTTTTTAGAGCTGTTAGATGAGCTGAAAATAAAAAAAGGCGAAGGCTGGAGCAAGGAATTTAGGGAATGCAGCCAAAATTATCTATACAGTGAGGTTTTTAACTTTATGAAGGGCTTTAATATGATAGATAAAATTAACGATAAAATAATATTAAAGCCTCTAATAGCAAAAATCACAGGGGATTACCCAAAGGATTTTAATGAAGGGGAGAAGAAAATTGAAGGATAGATGGATAATAAACCGATTAGGTCTTGTAAACTTTTGGTACTATGATGATGAAGAGTTTAATTTAAGCGATGGCAAGCTTTTATTAAGAGGGGCAAACGGCTCTGGTAAATCAGTAACAATGCAAAGCTTTATACCTCTTTTATTAGACGGCAACAAAAGACCTGAAAGAATAGACCCCTTTGGCACAAGTGCAAGGCGTATTGAAAATTATCTTTTAATGGATGATGATGAAAATGAAAGAACAGCCTATCTTTATATGGAACTTAAAAAGAAAGACAGCGAAAGATATTTAACCCTTGGAATGGGGCTTAAAGCAGTTAAGGGTAAAAGCGTAGACTCATGGTATTTTATTATAACCGATGGAAGAAGAATAAAAAAGGATATATTTTTATATATAGACAAAGGATATGAAAAAATCCCTTTAACTAAAAGAGAGCTTATAAATAGAATTGAAGGGAACTTTTTTACTGAATCCCAAATTGAATATAAAAAGAAGGTAAATGAGCATTTATTTGGATATGATGATATAGAAAATTATGATGAGCTCATGGATCTTTTAATTAATATTAGAAGTCCAAAGCTCTCTAAGGATTTTAAGCCCACAACAATATATGGAATACTTGAAAATTCTCTAAGACAGCTTACTGAGGATGATTTAAGACCTATGTCTGAGGCTATGGAAAACATGGACAATATAAAGCTTAGGATTGAGCAGATTGAGCAGTGTTTAAAATCACTTAATATTTTAGAAAATCCCTTTAGAAACTACAATAATTATATTCTTTTTGAAAAGGCAAAGAAATATTTTGATAAATTTAACGAAACTATAAAGCTTGATAGGGAAAAGAATGCTTTATTTAGTAGCAAAGCTTTAGAAGAGTCAAAAAAGGAAGAATACGAAAAAGAACTAATAAAGCTAAAGGATGAGCTTGATGTTGCAGAAAAGAAAATAGCAGAGTTTTTAAAGAGCGACATAAAGGATATAAGGGAAAAATTAGAAACTGTAAACAAGGAACTTAATGATTCGATTACAGATAAGGCAAACAAATTAAAGGAGCTTGACTTTAAAAAGGACTCTTTAAGAAAAAAGGAGCAAAAGAAGAAAGAGATAGAAGATGATATAGAAGGTATTAAAAATAATATAAAATTAACATTAGATGACATGGACTCTTTTGCAAAGGAATGTAGCTTTTTAAATCATGATATATTTAAAGATGACTTTAATATAAGCTTTGCAAAGGAAGCGATATTAAGGCACAGGGATAAAATAAAAAAGGCTAAGGATACATTAGGAACCTATGAATTTAAAAAGAATGAGTTTGAGGATATACTGCAAAATAAGGACAGGGCTTTAGGGGATTTAGAGCATGCAAAGTCAAAACTTACTGAAGCAGAGGAATATCTAACAAGCGTAAAGGAAGAGCAAATAGAAAAAATTATAAAGTGGAATAGGGCTAATAAAGAATTAATATTAGAGGATGAAGAAATACACAACCTTTCAAAATCAATAATGAATATAAAAAGCTACAGCGATTTAATTAATATAAACAGTATTGCTGTTGATAAATACAATAAAAGCAAAGGATTAACCTTAGCAAATATTGAGCAGTGTAAAGTAAAAATTGATGAATACAAAGAAAAAATAAAAGAGATAGAAGATAAAATAAATGAGCTAAAAAGCGTTAAAGATATAGAATTTGAGAGGGATGAAGAGGTTGTAAAAAATAGGGAGAGGCTTAAAAGTTTAAACATACCCTTTGTACCTCTATATAAGGCTATAGATTTTAAAGAAAAAATAAGCGATGATGTAAAGAAAAATATAGAGTGTGCTCTTTTAGATATGGGGCTTCTTGATGCACTTATAATACCTAAAAAATATAAAAAAGATGTCCTATCCCTTGATAATTTAGGCTGTGATAAATATATTTTTTCAGAGCCGATACTTTTATCCCATAATCTTAGCCAATATTTAAAGGTAGATGCTTTGGGTTTAGATAATATAAGCTTTGAAGATGTTGATTATGCAATCCAGAGTGTTCTTCTTGATGATAATTCTATTACTTATATTGATGAAAAGGGAAATTACGGGATAGGAATTTTAAAGGGAAAAACTAAGGAAAATTATGAGCTTAAATATATTGGACAATCTTCAAGGAAAAAATATAGAGAGAGTTTAATTGAGGAGCTTAAAAAGAAAATATTAGAAATTGAGTTTGATATAAAAGCTCAAAATGAAAAAATTTCACAGTACAATGAGATAATAAAAATTATAGAGGAGGAGTTTAAAAATTTCCCAAGCTTTGAGGATATAGAAAAGGCAATAGATATTATAAATGAAAGCTATAATGAACTTTTAGCGAAGGAAAAGGATTTAAAGGTTATAATAAAAAAGTTTGAGGAAACTGAAATTTTGCTTAAGGAATTAAAAAAGCAGGTATATAACCTGACAGAGGGGCTTGAAATAGAAAAAAGCTATAGGGCATATTCTGCTGCACAGGATGCAGCAGAGGATTATATAAGCAGCATTAACAATTTTGAAACCCTTATGAATAAAAGTGCAAACAAAAAGGAATTATTAAAGAATATAGAAGAAAATATCGAAGACTTAAACTCCGATATAGATATAATATTAGGCGATATAAATAGGAGAAATGAGTTTATAAAGATAAGGGAAAATTTAAAGAAGGTTTATGAAGAGTATCTTGAAAAGCACGGCTATGAATCTATAAAGGATGAGATTGAAAAAAGTTATAGTATAAAAGAAAAAAATCCTGAAAAAATTAGAAATTTAATGGATAAAAAAATAAGATCAGAGGAGAGAATCCAAACTATAAAGGAAAAGATAGAAGAAAAGGAAAAAGAATATGAAAAGCAGTATAAAATATTAAAAGTTTTAGAGGAAATACTTTTAGAAGAAGTGAACTTAGGCTATGTAGAGGGAATTAACAAGGATAAAAAGCTTTTTGATTTAAGCAAAGATATTATAAATAACCTTCAGAGTGATATTAAAAGATCAAAGGAAGATTATGATAATGCACTTTATGAAAGCTATACTAAAAATATAGGAATATTAAGGGACTATCAGCCAAAGGTTATAACGATACTTAAAAGGGAAGATGTAGATGATGAATATAAGGATTTATATGAATTGGCACAAAGAAAGGATATAAGGTTTAGAGTTGACGGGAAGGAAGCTGATTTTAATTTTTTAAAGGAAAGATTAAAAGGGGATTTGGAAGTAAACAAGCTCCTTTTATCGGATAAAGAAAAGGAGTTTTTCCAGGATATATTATTAAAGACTATTTCAAAGAAGGTAAGTGCTAAAATTCATCACTCAAGAAACTGGATAAATAAGATGAATGAGATTATGCAGTCGATGAACACTTCAAGCACCTTTAAATTAACTTTAAGATGGGTTCCTAAAAAGGCTGAAAATGAGATGCAGCTTGATACTAAAAAGATAATTGATATATTGGAAAAGGAAGTTGCAGATGACAGGGATATAGAAAATCTCTCTAAGCATTTCTCCTCAAGGGTTAAGGAGATTTTAAGAAGCAGCGAAGATTCAGGAGAAAGAAAAAATTACCATACAGTTATAAAAGAGATTTTGGACTATAGAAAGTGGTATGAGTTTAAACTTTATTGCAGTAAAGAGGGAGAAAGGGAGAGAGAGCTTACTAATAATGCCTTTTATCAGTTAAGCGGCGGTGAAAAGGCTATGGCTATGTATATACCTCTTTTTACTGCAATCTATTCAAGATACGATATGGCAAAGAAGGACTGCCCGAGGATTGTAGCCCTTGATGAGGCCTTTGCTGGGGTTGATGAAGAAAACATAAGGGATATGTTTAGAATATTAAAGGAAATGGAACTTGATTATATTTTAAATTCTCAGGTTCTATGGGGAACCTATGATACTGTTGAAAGTCTTGCTATTGCTAATATCGAAAGGCCCGACAATTCAGATAACGTTTTAGTTATAAGATATCTTTGGAATGGAAGACAGTTACAATATGAATTATAGGTGATTTTATGGAATGTTTAGAAAAGGAAATGGCTCAGTTTTTAAAATCGAACAAAAAAAGATATCATAGATTTTTAAAGGCCTCTTTAGAAAAATATAAATCCTTAGGAAGCCTTGGAGGAAGCATATACTTAGATAATATTAATGATGAGGAGAGAAGCCTTTTATGCAAAATTGACAGCAAATATATATCTTTAAATGAAGCAAAAATAACCGTTAAAAAGTTTTTATCGGTATTTAAAAATACAAAGTATGCTGATGTTGATTTTACAAAGGTTTTAAAAATATATTTTAACGATGAATTAAAATCAAACAGGGAAATAAAAGAGGAAAAGAAAAGGGAAAAAGAGGAATTTTTTAATTCAATATTAGATGAATTTAAAAATACTAAGGCTTTTGACTGGCTAAAATATGCTCTTGATAATAAAACCTATGGATACAATATTATAATAAAGCAGTTTGAAGATAACAAAGAAAACTTTAAAATTGTACTTGAAAATGTTTTAAAGGCGATAAATTTTTTGAATGATGATAAAAGCCCTAAAAGGCTTGCAATTTTTGCATCCCTAATAAGCAAAGATCCTCATTATTTTGATGAAGGGAATATACCAGGAGCACTTTTAATTTCAGCATTATCTTTTATATCAAATATTGCCGTTCCTGAAAACTTAGAAGAAAAAAGCGGGCTTTTATACAGTTTTGGCATTTTAAAGGATGAAGTTTCAAACTTTACAGTATGTGCAAACATTAAAGCTTTTACAAAGGATGGAGAGCATAGCGGCATAAAGGGATTTTTAGAAAGCGGGGAGCCTTTGCAGCTTAACCTTTGGAACTTATCTAGTATAAAAGATATAATATGCAAAGATAAAACTTTATATGTATTTGAAAATCCGAGCGTTTTTAGTGAAGTTTTAGAAAAAACAGGTAGCATTAAGCCAAGTCTTCTTTGTACAAGCGGGCAGTTAAAGCTTGCCTCTTTAATATTTTTAGATAAGGCAGCAGAAAATGTTGATAAAATATACTACTCAGGGGATATTGACCCTGAAGGAATATATATAGCCTACAAACTAAAGCAAAGATATAAGGATAAATTAATTTACTGGAGGTACGATACAAAGTCCTATAAAAAGATGAAGTCAAAAGTAACCTTTGATGATAGAAGAAGAAAGCTGTTAGAAGGAATTGAAGATGATGCTTTGAAGGATTTGATAGATGAGGTTTTAAAAGAAGGCTGCTGCGGCTATCAGGAGATGATAACAAAGGAGTATGTGGAGGAACTTTTATCAAAAGGTTCTCGAAGTATCTCTAGGGACAGCCACCAATGCCACAAGTGTCACCATTAAGGATGAAAACAAGCCCTGCAGTCGATGACTCAAAATAATAACGAAATATGTTAATTTTACATCATACTGGAATATTTATAGGAGTTTTCAGAGTAGTTACTTATTAAACGTAATAATTAATAACAAAAAATTATGGTGTAACATAAAGGTACAGCTATCACTATTAAGAACATTAAAAATAAAAACTAAAAAATTGGTTGGTCAAACTTATTGCAAGATATTATCAATTTAGTATTTTGTTAGTATTTTTATATTAAAATATTAAAAATTTACAATACAACAATAATGATATAAGTGCTTTATAAATAAAGTTTAAATTGTAAAGAAATATAATGTAATAAGTAACTGACCACTGTAAACTTATAAAATATAAAGTAAAAGGAATTTTTAAATTTGAAATCATTATTTTTTTATTAAAGATAATGATAATATATTTTTATAGCCGTATTTTGTCACAAAAAATACTTATATGAATAATTTGTAATAGAAAAAGTATTGGGAGTGATAAATATGGCTAATATTGCTGAATCATGTAATTGTGTTCCTTATGAAAATATATGCTGCTGTGGAGCATTTAAAGGTATATCTGTTGTACAGCCAGCCTGTCAAACCCTTCTTGATGGAAGGATTATTATAAACCCAGCCTATGTTGTAGATGAAAACAAGTCCTATTGGACCTATAAATTTATTACAGATTGCGATAAAGAAACAAGAGCAATTAGCAACTTTGGAATTCCAATATGTGAATTTATTTTACAAAACAGTATAAAGGTTTATGAAAAGATAGATGGATGTGGCAAATTTAAAGAAGTACCTTTTACTTTGATTAAAAACGATCCTAATTTTGGGACAGCACCTAATGGCTATAGATGGTTAAAGGTAGAGACATCAGATAGATATGATAAGGGTGTTTGCGTTGCTTATATTATAGAAATAGCAGGGGATTATCCTTATGCTATACAACCTATAAAAGTAAAAGCAGGGCAAAATGTGTGCACCTTTGACTGCGGCTGTTTTTTAGTGCCTAAATGTCAAGGGCAAGGGAAACTATCAGCAATTAAAGAGTGTAAGAATAAAATAATAAATAATCAAGTGTTTTTTGAATACAAAATAAAAGTCATAAATACAGGCAATGCTACATTAAACAATGTGCAATATAAAGACACTATTAATGTACCATCTAATTTAGTTTTAGGAAGTATTACAGTTAATATACCAACTTTAAATGTTGATAATAGTAATCCTAATTTAATAGTAATAAGTGGTAATATAGGTACAATTAATGCAGGACAGCAAAAAGAAGTAATTTATACTTTCCCTGTAATTGAGATTAAATCCCCTGATAAGTATGTATTTTTTAATACTGTTGAGGTGGCAGCTTTTGAAACTGAAGCTTCTGACAGCTGTTCAACTTCTTTTGATGCTGTTAAAATTAATACGGAGAAATTATGCTATGTTGATGGGAATAATGCACAGTATAAAATTATATTATCAAGTATAGGTAACTCTCCTGATACAAAGGTTGATTTCGAAGATAATTTATTTGTTCCTGCTGGATTAACAGTGAAATTTACTGATTTTTCAGGATGTATGGCAGTATTTACAGGAACAGATATACCGATACCTTTAAATGAAGAATTGGAAGGACCTTTAGATATAACAATATCATGTTATGATGTGATGATACCAAATAAAGGCAGTGCACAAAGAATAATAAATTTAATTATTGTTTCAAGTAAAGTAGTTGGAATATCACAGATAATAAACGCAGTTACAAAAGTAGAGCTGACAGAACCAGATGCTCAGGTGCTTCTTGGAGTTGACAATTTACTAGTAAAATCACAGATAAATGTTAAGTTTAAAGTAAAGTGTAATTACGTTTAAAGAATCAAATTAAACAGGCATAAGGATTATAAAGACTATATGTAAAACTCGGTAAAGTTAAACCTTCTTCTTAGTAAGAATTAAAGAAGAAGGTTTTTTAAATATAATAATCAAAATAATATTTGACTAATGCTAAAGGCTCCCTTAAAAATCCATATATTTCATGATGTATATGTTTTTTAACAAAAACACCTGAATAGGTTGAATTTATTTTTAACTTTTTAGCTACGGTTTTTGCTCTATATAAATGAAATTTATTGGAAACGATAATAGCTGTTTTAAAATGCATTTTATTCATGATTTCTTTTGAATTAATCAAGTTTTCATATGTATTTTTTGACATATTCTCTTTAATTATTTTTTCTTTTTTTATTCCCTTTTCAATCAAATAGATTTCCATTGCCAAAGCTTCTGAAATATCCTCCCCTTTTCCTTTTCCACCTGAAACTATAATATAATCTGCATATCCTAAATTATATAATCTTATGGCTTCATTTAACCTTTCTTTTAAAAAAGGGCTTGGTCTTTGTCCATAAACCATGCATCCTAAAACTATAATACAATTTGACTTTATTGGCTTACTAAAATATCCGAAAGCAGAAACTAATGATAAAAGCAGTAAATATACTGATAATATTAAAACAATGCCTAAAGATAATATCTTTTTTGCAAGTTTCATATATTTCACTCCAATATTAATTACATACTATGTAATTAATATTAAATAAAAAATACTTAAAATGCAAATACAATTAGTACAGCCGCCAATGCCATAAGTGTCTCATAATTAAAAATGAAAACTAAAAAATTTACAATATAACAATAATGATATAAGCGTTTTGTAAAATAAAGTTTAAAATGTAATACTATAAAAAATATAGAAGAACTGTTACAGCAAATTACATACAATATATGGTGTGTTTATTATTAATGCTACAAATTATATATTATTTTGCTTATATTTTATATATTCTCTTACTAGCACATCATTTAAAATAAAATATGGAGAAAAATTTTCTATTTTTTTATTTTCAGTAATATTAAAACTTGATATATATAGATAGAGATTATGGTTTGCAATAGTAGAAAGTTTGTTATTTCCAAATCGTGTTATTGATATTATTGGTATGTTTCTTAAAGATATTTCATTTATACATTCAAGTATGTTTTGAGTATTTCCAGAAAGAGAGATAACTATTAGCAAATCTTTTGGAGTAAGACTTGGTATTATAATATTTAATTCGGTATAACCTTCTATTATATGGAAATATTTTTCTGCTATTAGAAATACTCTCTTTAAATCTTGAGCAATTATATTTTGAGCTGTACCTGTGCCATATATAAATATTTTTTCAGATTCATCTATTAATTTAATTATTGAAGAAAAATCTGTATCTTTTAATAATTTTATTGTTTTATACAAATCTTTATAAAATTCATCTAATGTAATGTTATCGTTAATTTTCCTATTCTTTTCCAATTGCCATTTAATGAATACTTTAAATTCACTAAAACCATCAAAGCCAAGTTTTTGAACAAGACGTAAAATAGTAGTCCTTGAAACATTACAGTGCTTTGCAAGTTCATTAATACTGATACAAGAACATTTTTCTTTGTTATTTAGTATATATTTTAATATATATATATCATTTTCATTTAATTTTGAGTAATTACGATTAATTAAATCTTCTAGTCTCATATTATACCTCCCTGAAGGTGTCTGTGAATATTTTATAAAATTGTAAAAATTAAAACTAATAATAACTAGCTTAAAAAAGTAAAATTTTTTATTGATATAGGTATGTAAAAGTATTTTTATACTTTCATTATAAACCTCCCAAAATTCAACAAAATCTATATAATTTATTATATTCAGATTGTTGATAAACCCCTTGGTTTCAAAAATCAAGGGATTTATTTATGCGATAGCATATAAATTTTCAAAATAAATTTCTAATTTTAATATAAATATTTTATTAATATTCCTAAAAAATAAAAGGGATAGTACCCTT
>JAOADY010000077.1 GCA_026417075.1 Caloramator sp. | reverse complement strand
AGGGTACTATCCCTTTTATTTTTTAGGAATATTAATAAAATATTTATATTAAAATTAGAAATTTATTTTGAAAATTTATATGCTATCGCATAAATAAACCCCTTGATTTTTGAAACCAAGGGGTTTATCAACAATCTGAAGGGTAGTACACTACCCTTTTAAACCTTTAAGTTTTCTATTTACAAACTCTGTTACAGCAAAAGTTGCAACATCATCAGCATACTTTCCAGGACCAAATCCAGCATCATATCCCAATTCCTTTGCAAGTTCATGGGTAATTCTAGGTCCGCCACAAATTAATAGAATTTTATCTCTTAAGCCCTCTGCTTCTAATAATTCCACTAAATTTGTTAAATTCTGAATATGAACGTCCTTTTGCGTAACTGTCTGAGAAACCAAAAGAACATCTGCCTTTAATTCAATTGCCTTTTTGATAAACTCTTCGTTAGGAACTTGACTTCCTAAGTTATAAGCTTCAATCATTTCATATCTTTCAAGTCCATAATGTCCTGCAAAACCCTTCATATTCATAATAGCATCAATTCCAACTGTATGCGCATCTGTTCCTGTACTTGCACCAATTACAACTAATTTTCTACCTATGTGTTCTTTAATATATTGATTAACTTCATCCATAGACATTGTTTGCACATCAACCGTTTCAACATGAATTGATGTATAATCAACTGAATGAATACTACTGCCGTAAATAACAAAAAATGTAAACTCTTTATCAAGAGCCTCATGATGCACTACCTGTGGATCTATAATCCCCATTTTTTTTACAAGCTGCTTTGCTGCTTCAACAGCTCTTTCACCATTTGAAACTGGAAGAGTAAAGCTCATTTGAACCTTACCATCATTCATTGTATCTCCATAGGCTTTAACTTTAGTTAAATCTAAGGTTTTATCAAAATTCTTCTTTTCTGTTGAATACAATCCTCCGCTCATTACTCTCTACCCCCCAGCATCAGTTCTATAAACGGGTTAAAGTAACCTTGACCCTTTTCAACAACACCATCAAGCCCTTTCCCACCATTTATAGGTCTTTTTACATTTGCAAACTTTCCTTGTTCAATGGTTCTAAAAAGTCCTTCTTTTTCAATTTCTTTTAAAAGTTCATAGGCTTTGTTTAAAACTTCGTCTGCTCTTTTTTGAATAATTCCATTCTTTTTAAATTCTATCTCATCTCCAAAGGACTCCATATTATTAAAAATATATCTGGCATTTTCAATAGATAATGCCCTATCCTGCATAAAAGGCGTATGAATAGCTTCAGTAAGCATTCCAAGAAGATGAATTTTTTGTCCTGTCATAATCGTAACCATATTAAATAACGCATCCTGAATATGTCCTCTAAATATATTTCCTGTCATAAATTTTGTAGGAGGCATATATTTTAAAGGAGCTTTTGGAAATATCTCTCTTGCCATTTGGGCCTGAGCAAGTTCAAACAAAAACCCGTTTTTAAGATTAGGATTCATTTCAAATGCGTGCCCAAGTCCCATTTGCTCTTCTGGAATGCCCGCCATAAGAGCAAACTGTTCATTAATAAGCTGTGATGCTAAAACAGTATGAGCCTCTTCTACCGCATCAGCCGTAGTTAAGTAATTATCTTCTCCTGTATTTATAATAACACCTGCAAATCCATTTATTACTCTTGAAAAAAACTGATCTATAAGAGTTCTTTTCATGTTTATATCTCTAAATAATATTCCATAAAGCGCATCATTAAGCATAACATCAAGCCTTTCAAGGGCTCCCATAGCAGCAATTTCTGGCATACAAAGCCCCGAGCAGTAATTCGTCAATCTTATATATCTTCCTAATTCTTCGCCAACCTCATCAAGGGCTTTTCTCATAAGCCTAAAGTTTTCCTGTGTTGCAAAGGTTCCTCCAAATCCTTCTGTTGTTGCCCCATAGGGAACATAATCAAGAAGGCTTTGCCCTGTTGTTCTTATAACAGCAATTATATCAGCTCCCTGCCTTGCTGCAGCCTTAGCTTGAATTATATCTTCATATATATTACCCGTTGCAACTATTACATAAAGAAATGGTCCTTTTTTATCACCATACTTTTTAAGCAGTTCTTCTCTTTTTTCTCTATTTTTTCTTATTCTTTCTACGCTCTCCTTTGCTATCTTTGAAACTTCTATTTTTATATCGAACATATCATTCATAGGAAGAGCAGTTAAATCCATCTCACCCTTTGCAACTCTTTCAGCTATTTTTTGAGGTGTTAATCCAGTATGAATCATGGCATTCCCTATAAAGACAGCAGCACCAGCAGATAAACCATTTCCTTTTCTAATATTATCTACAACAACATTAGGAAGTGGAACTCCAGCCTCATCAAGTCCATCTATCCCCAAAAGTCTGCAAATCGTTCTTTCAACTGCAACTGTAGTATGTTTGTCTATAAATTTTTGAGTATCCTCAGCAATGTTTTTTGCACATTGTCGTGCACCATTTACTATCTCCCAATTAAGATTCAACTTGCTTTTCATCCTTCTCCCCCTCATTTATTAGTTTTTTTGCTATATCAATAATTTTTTCATCTAATCCAAGCAATATTGAAATATTCAAAGCATCCTTGGGAACTTTGCTTAATGAAATTTTTTCTAATCTGTAATCCATGTATTCCTGAATTAGTTCGACAGAATTTCTATTATTTAAATTAATCTTCCTCTTTAATGCCTCAATATTAACTTTCTTCAATCCCACAACCTGATAATGAACCATCCCATTTTCAACTATTCCATCAAAATGGGTTGAAATAATTGTAAAGCTTGAAAAATCATTAAAATATCTTGCTATTGCCTTTACAATGTAAAAGCCTTCCCTTGGGTTAGTTCCCCTTGCAATTTCATCTAAAGCTGCAAATCCTATTCCTCTTTTTATACTCTCAGTAACTTCCTTTAGTTTTATTATCTCAGCACCAAATGTACTAAGACCTCTTGAAACCGACTGCAAATCATCTGAAATAAAATATATAAAATCTAATAAAGGAAATTTCGCCTTTTCTGCAAAAACAAAAAATCCAAAGTGCCCCAATAATAAGTTTAAAGTCAGGGTTTTAAGCGAAACGCTTTTGCCACCCATATTAGCACCAGTTATAATAGTTGAACCTGACTTTAATTGTATTGAAACTGGAGTATAGGATTTGCCCTTTTTATTGAGCATATCTAAAACCTCAGGATTAATGGCATTTTCAAAAACAATTTCCTTATTATCAGTAATTATAGGTTTTACAGAGTTATATCTAATTGCAATTTTTGCCTTTGCTAAAAAAAAGTCGAGTTTGGCAATAACTGCAAAATTATTTTCAAATATAAATATTTTTTCTTTTATATTCTGTGATAGAATTTTTTTTATGTTTAGTTCCTCTTCTTCTTCTTGTATCACAATTTTTAACCTTTCATCTTTAAGGATTTTTATAATTTTATCATCTGTTTCTATAAAAATCTTTTTTTCAATATCCTTTTTTTGCTTTCTTATTTCCTTAAGTCTTTCTGAATAAGCATCATAGATATGAAATGTAGGCAAAAGGTTATCCTCAGGATTTAATATATCTATTATTTCTTCTAGGGACATTAATTCTAAAAAACTCAAATTCAGATAATTTATATTTTTTAAAAGTTTTTCATTAATTATACAAAAATTTTTAATCTCAAAAAGTTCAACCTCATCTAATATTTCTCCATTGCTACATCTTTTAATGCTGTTTCTTATATCCTTTAATTTTAATAAATTCTCCTCAATTTCTTCAAAAAGCAATTTATTTTTATTATAAGTTGCAACAATCTCCTCTAATTCATCTAATTCTTTTTTTAACAAATTTATTTCTTTTCTCTTATAAGGCTTCATATTCTTCTTAATATCTAATCCAAAACTTGTCTTAATATCTAATTGATTTAATACATATTCCAATCCTACTTGATGTCTTTGTTCATCATCTAAAAATCTCATTTTATTCATCTCCTAATACATCAAAAACAGGTAGATTAACTGTATTCTTAAGCTTGTATAATAATTTTTCTTTGTCAAATTCATATCCAAAAGGAGATTTTGGATTTATTGTAAGGCAAATTATATTGATAGGCTCTATAACCTTTATTTTCCCACCACTTTTTGTAAATATATCAAATTTTTCACTGCTTAAAAATAATTTTGTACCATCTTCAACCAAAAAAGTTTTATCTTTATATTTATTAGTTGATTTTAAAATTTCTTCTAAAAGTTTATCTGTAAAAACACCTTTTACCACAATATGAGTAACATAATCTTTTAAATTTTCAACTATTATTTTAGAAGCATCTAATACCGTTGTAACTTCTACATTTTTAAAATTTAAATCTTTGTAAATAAATCCCAATCTCGTTTTTGCCAATATTTTATTGGCAATCTGAAGTATGTTTTCATCCCTTTCCTTTTCCGTAGATAAAAGTTTAACAGTTAGAGCGCTTTTTTCTATTACTTTATCAAAACTTTTCGAAAGAGCCGCACCTGTTGAAAGTATCGTAGCTTCAGTTATTGATGGGGACGCCATCGTTTTTCTTGAAATAGCTCCATCTACAAAAACTTTTTCTGCTCCTAAACTAAGCATTTCATTGCTTATCTGTTTTATAAGAGCATTTACAGAAGGACCTCCTATTTCAACATATCCATCGCTAAGAGCCTTTCCGATTATAACTTCACCCATTGGTGTATTAATTCCTGTAGTTTTTAAAACTTCTTTTGTAACATCACCCTTAAGGAATAATTCCTTTGCCGTAGCATATATTGTTCCGCTTTCAACATAAATCCTTGGTTTTTCTGTATTAGTAACTAAATCTACATCTTCTCCGTCTCTTCCAATCGATGTAAGACCAAGAGGAAATTTCCCCCTGGTCTTTTTTATAATATGATTTAAAACAGTAGTTTTTCCTACATTCTTTTCCATTCCAATTATAGAAATTGTCCTGTAGGGCTCTAAAAGTGATAAAATATTATTCATGCCTGTAACCTCTTTGTTTTCTTTCAAGTCCTTCTGGTTCTAATGACAATTGATTACCTTGCAATAATCCTGCAACTCCAATTAGTTTTTCTTTTTTATTGCCTTTGCGTATATCGTATCTACAGCCTGAAGTATATTGACTCGGCTCTGAATAAGTAGTTATAACACCTTCAAAGTTTCTTAAAATAACTTTATCATGGCTCATTGATACAACATAGTTAGGCATTACAGGAATCTTTCCGCCACCGCCCGGCGCATCAACAACAAAAGTTGGAACTGCATATCCGGAAGTATGTCCTCTTAAGCCCTCAATTATTTCAATTCCTTTTGCAACAGGCGTTCTGAAATGGCTAAGTCCTACAGATAAATCACATTGGTAGATATAATATGGTCTTACTCTTATCTTAACAAGTTCATGAACAAGTTTTCTCATAACATATACATCATCATTAACTCCTCGAAGCAGAACTGACTGATTTCCAAGAGGTATACCTGCATCTGCAAGAAGTTCTATCGCCCTCTTTGAATCATCAGTAATTTCCTTTGAATGATTAAAATGAGTATTCAGCCAAATTGGATGATATTTTTTAAGCATATCAACTAATTCCTTAGTTATCCTTTGGGGCATAACCACAGGAACTCTAGAACCTAGCCTTATTA
>JAOADY010000076.1 GCA_026417075.1 Caloramator sp. | reverse complement strand
GATAATGCTTCCGTATTGGGACCATACCAGTCGGCCCACACTCCATTTTTCATTCCAAGCGTCAAAAAAGCTGAATAAAATCCATACATTAAACCCGAAAATAGGGCAATTATAATACCTTCCCTAAAAAATTGTGCTGATAATTTCTTTTTAGCAGCAATTGCAGCTGCATCAGTTTTCCCTACAGCTTTTATCACAAAATTCCCCCCCCTTTTGTAAAAGCCTAAATTTTCTGAACAAGCTCATATCAGATATCCTTATAAAATATTGATGCCTGCATCAATTTAATATTAACTTACAACAAGATTTTTTTATTGAATTAGTTTAAATTTTTTACTGTATAATATCCATCTCTTTCTTGAAATTTTGTACTATGGTTATTTTATTGAACATATATCACTTTTTTATGTTATAAATAAAAAAAGCTTCTGGAAAATCCAGAAGCTTTTGCTTTTACTGCATTTGTTTTGGAAGCTGATTTGCCTCTCTTTTTTCAATATATAGTTTTATATCTGAGCCGCATTTGTTCATTATTTCCTTTATTCTTTCCTTGGCTTTTTCTTCGCTTTCAAAAGTACCCGCTTCAACTGCAAAAGTACCTTTATCATCTTTTACTATCCTTATATTCTCAAATCCACATAATCTTTCTTCTAAAATTCCTAAAGTTTCTCCCTGTGGATAGGAAGCAGTCCTTACAATATAAGCCGCCTTATCATTTCCTTTCTCACATTCTTTTAATGATAAAACAATCTGTGCAGGTTCTTTGTACTCTTTTACTTCATATTTTACAGGCTTTTTAAAATTTATTGCAAAACGCACTGCGGAATCATCAAGAGTTATTATATTATAAGAATCTGATATAAAATTGCTCTGCTTTAACGCTTCAAAGTCCTTTTCTGCAGAAAATTTTCTAACACCAGAAACTGTAAAAATCATTGAATAAGGATATTTCTCATAGCTTATACTATAACATGGAGCTATATTATCCTGACTCTTATTAAACTTAATAATTACCTCTTCGCTGTTTTTTGCCTTTCTTAAAGATATCATACCAATATCAACCCCATCAGTAACCTGACCACCTTGAGCCTTATTGCCAGTAAATTGTAAAACCTGAACAAGTTTTCCTATTACAGGCACATCGCTTATAGAATTTGCAAAAGCAGAACTTGCATTAATGCTTACAGTAAAAATTAAAAATACAGCAGCAATAGAAGATATTCCTTTAATTAAATTTCCTTTAAACTTATTTTTCATTTTAATCTCTCCTTTCTTTACCCCTTCATCAATAATAGAATCTATATTATCCGGTATTTTAATATCCATATACATCTTTTTTAAATCATTAATCCTTTTATCCAATTCTGCTTCCCTCCTTTTCAAGCTCCACTTTAAGAATATCCAATGCACGATATAACTGAGTTTTTACAGTGTTTACAGGTAAATCAAGCACCTTTGATATTTCCTGAAAAGTTAAATCTTCAAAGTATCTTAGTATTACTACTGTTTTATATTTAACATCAAGTTTATTTAAAGCATTATAAAGATCAATAACTTCCTCATTATAAGCAGAACTGCCATCTGAAATGTAATTATCAAATTCTTCATTAAGATATAAAACTTTTTTGTACTTTTTCAAATAATTAATGCTTGTGTTAATCGTAATTCTAATAATCCAAGGATCAAAATACTCAGGATATTTTAGCGTCTTAATCGATAAAAAAGCTTTGTAAACAACCTCCTGAACTATTTCAAGTGCATCATCAGCATTGTTCACGTAACTATATGCTATTCTGTATATTTTTTCCTTCCTTTCTTTTATAATCAATGAAAAGCTCTCTTTATCTCCATGCATGGCCTTTAAAATAGTCTCCTTCAGAATTACCCACCTCTCCTGTATTATTATTAACATGAATTCATGTTTCAACTATTAGACAAACAGCCCTTATAAATAGTTTCACTCTTCTAAGAAAATTTTCATTATAAAAAATGCGGTATCCATTAGAATACCGCATTTTTTTATTTTTTTATATCCCTTAAATATCCACATATTTCTTTGTAAAAATCTCTTATTCTATATAGCTCGCTTTCTTTGTTTCTCTTTCTCCAAACTTCCATATAATCATATATCCAATATTCAATAAGATTTGCAAGTTTTTCAGGTTCATATATTAATATACCATCCTCTTTCTTTAAATCGTATTTTCTTATAACAACAGCAAGGGCATTTTGAAGAGTTATACCTCTTGCAGCAACATAAAATTCCTGTAAATCTATACTCTTATCAACTGAAACATGACTTGAAAGTTTCAAAATACTATCTAATATTTCATTTATCTTTATATGAGCTTGCTCATACTGCTCATTTGTCAGTGAGAAAAATTCTTCTTTTTGCTTTTGAGTAATTTGAGGCTCTGAATAAATTTTATTGTACCACCAGATTGCTATATAATTATGTGGAAATAGTTGACATCTTGAAAGTTCTCTTAAAAGTCCTACTAAATTTTCAGCATTATCTCCATATTCAATCTTTGATATATTCTTATCAACAACATTAAAATCCTCATCATAATCCGCATTCCACGAAAGTGCTGCCCCGTAAATCATACCTATAATCGAGCTCTGATATAAATTAATATGTCCAAAATCTCCCCAGTCAGTATTTAAAACACCTTTAGCATTATATTTCTTTCCATATTGAACCATATTCTTAATATTTGAAAATGCAGAGTCATATATATTCATAAGAAGATTCCATCCTCCAACCCCTGGACACACATACTGCTCAAGGTTACATTCTGATATTATTCTTATATTATCTTCACAGGGATTTGGAGCATAGTTCCAGTTAAGACAAATTAAATTCTTCGGTAAATCTTTCAAAACTTCTTTATGCCTTAACACTATATCTCCCCAAAACATTACCTTTTTGTTATATTTTTTAACACAGTTTACGATTTTATTTAAAAACTCAACATATAAGTGACCTTTACCTACTTTTTCAGCTAAACCCTTATTTTTGCCCTCACCTATATCAAAGGTTTCATCGCAACAAATATTAAATTTATCCGATGAAAAAAGAGGAATAAATTCTTCAAGCATTTTATCTATGAGTTTTAAACTTTCCTCATTTGATACATCTATCGTATGATGAGCCATTCTATCATACCAAGTAAAGGGTTTATCCTTAACTTCAAGCTCACATAGATGTCTGTATGATTTTGTTGTTAAAAGAGTATATAAATGTCCAAAGGTTGCAAGGGACGGAACAAGCTCAATGTGCTTTTTTCTACAGTATTCATCTAATATGAGTATTTCTTCTGCCGTTAAAGGATCTGCTCCTAACCACATTTCGCTTAAATTCTTAAAAGCAAAGGTATGCTCTATATAAAGCTGAAGCTGATTTATTTTATAAAAAGATGCTTTATCAACTAATTCCTTTAAAGTATCTAATGTTGGAACTTTTCCCCTTGTTATATCATGATAAAAACCTCTAACTTCAAAAGAAGGCTCATCTTTAATATAAAGGTTTGGAATAACAGGGGCACTGTTTCGCACAATCTGCTTTAAAGTTTGAATACCATAAAATAGGCCTGCATCATCTGATCCTGTTATAACTATACCGTCTTTTGATATTTCTATTTCATAACTTTCTTTTCTGCCTTCTGTTTTCTTTAAGTATATAGAATTTATATCCTTTTTAAAGGATTTTGTTATTGGAAGCATTATTTTAATTCTTTTAAATATTTCCTTCTTTAGATTTAATGCTTCCTCCAAAATATCAAAACTACAGCTTTCGTCTAATATTATCTTTGTATCGTAAAATATAGTAAAATTTCCTTCTCTATTTTCAATTTTTTGGGGCATAGGCAGCAAAACCATAAAACTCCTCCTATTTATATTCTTTTAATAATATCCCTTGCAATTCCAAGCTTATATCCAATAGACTGATATATCAAATTACCTTCTTTATCCGAAACATATACAATAGGATATCTTCCCATAATCTCATTATTTGTAGCTTTTTTTATTTCTTTTAAAACCTCATTATTTTTATCTATACAAAATACCACATTATCAGGAAGACCATTTAAATCTTTATAATTAAAAGCTGATGTATATTTATCCTCTGCTATCATAAGGAATATTCTGTTACCCTTTTCATTAAACTCCTTTGAAAATTCTTTAAGTTCTCTTAGAAGATGCTTTGTAGGTTCCCTGTCAGGTTCAATAAAAGCTAATACAACCCCATTTTTATTTACATCATCACTAACATTTAATATTTCATTATTTAATGTAGTAACATTTAAATTAAGGGGTAGCCTGCCATAACATTTATCCTCAGTTTCTTCTTTTAAAAATTTAACATCTAAATTCAAAACTTGATTGCCTTTAACTTTAAAATAAGTAAATCTCACAAGAACACTGCCATCGGATAGTCTTGTAGCCGTTGTAAGCCTATATTCCCCTTCTTCCAAATCAATTCCTTCTTTAAAAAGATTTATATCGCAGTCTTCAAAATCAAGAGAAGTAAATATACCATTATTTAGTTTTGCTATTGAAAAATTGCCAAAATAAACGGGTTTTTCTTCAGAATCATCAAAATTAAGTTTTACCTTTGATACTTCTTTGACTTGTTTGCAATGTTTATCTTCCCTCAAGTTTACATCTATCCATTGTCCACCTTTTAAATATTGCGGCTTTTTATCTTCCATTCTCAGCCTTGACGGAATTCCAAAACTTCTCGCCATTGCCACAAATAGAATATCTATCGAAGGAGAATCGCATTTTTTAAGCTCAAAAGTCCCCTTAGGAGTAGAATAGCCCACATAATAATTATATCCATCTAAAATTTCTATGTTATTTTTAATATAGCTTTCAAGAAGCTTCGGTTCTTTTCTAAACCCATCAATCTCTTCTTTAGAAAATCTACTTTGAAAGAAACACTTATATGCTCCTATCATCTCGTAATTAACCCTTGGGCACATTATATATTGAGTAAATATATCATCATCATAATCCCCTTTTAATGGTAAAGAATATCTTAGATGATCCATTAACACAGGAATAAAGGTATCAGTTAAGTCCTTTTCTTTTAAGCTTTCAAGAAGTTTTAAAGGCCACTGTCCATATTTTGGAGTTTGTTCTATTATAAATTTTAATATTTCATGGCTGTTTCCTCTGCTAAGCTTTAATATATTCCACAGCCTATCCTTAGGAAGATTGAGTTTTTCTGCCACTTCATTAGATTCTCTCTCACTTACAAAAGTATTTTCAAAAGCTTTTCTTATATCATCTTCTTCTTTCAGCCTTAAAGCGTTTTTCTTTTGTTCTTCTTCAGTTACTCCTGTTTCATCATCCTTAAGCTCCGGTGGAGGAACCATTTTAAATTCAAGGGGTTCTTCTTCAACCGTCCTTTTATATATTGTAACTTCAAAAACATCATTATCCTTAACGCTTATCTTTTCAAAGCCATAAACTCCATCTTTATGAGCATGAATAAGTATATCACCGTATCCCGTTGTTAAAGAAACCTCTCCATCATCATTAGTTGTAAGCCTTGCAATAGGCCAAAATTCTCCGCTGTTAAAAACTTCAAATCTCACCTGTGCCCCTTTAACAATCTTTTCATTTGCATCTTTTACTCTAATTTTTATATTTTTACAAGGAGCATAATTTCTTAAAAGATTTATCTCAGTATACCATTCATGGGATAAAGTTATCTCTTCATCTCCCATATAATTTCCTGCTATCCGAGTATTAACAAGCATAGCTCTTTTAGAAGGTGCCGTAAACCAACCCATATTAAGCCTTGGCTCTGGCTCACACGCTCCTAAAAAATACCATTTACCATCTGCCCATGCTTCAACCCAAGCATGATTGGAATCACAATGAGGCCATCTTGGAGTATAACACTGCCTAGAAGGTATACAAAGACTTCTTAATGCTGCAACAAGCAATGTAGACTCCTCTCCGCACCTTCCTAAAGCAGTACGCATAACTGTAAGAGGAGATGCCGTCCTTATATCTGTGCTTATATAGGTTGCCTTCTCATGGCACCAATGATTTATCTCGCAAATAGCATCGTACATAGATAAATCTTTAACTCTTGGATAAAGTTCCTTAAACATAACTTCCGTAAAATTTTCTATGTTTTCATTATTTATTCTATAGGGCAATACAAAATGAAGAAAATCAGAACCGCTAATTTTCTCTCCCCATGGAACCTGCTTTTTTATATTCAAGATATTTTTTATGTGTTTTAGAAAAAATTCTCCGCCGTAATCTGCCATATCGTTTAAAGGCATATAAACATATAAAAACTTCAACAAAAACTCTTCTTCAGAGGTTAAATTATAATTAAAAACAGAAAAAAGCTCATCATATCTGTTCTTTGCGATATCTTTTTTTATGTTAAACTTGGTTTCTATTTTCTCTAAATATTCCTTGTTTAATTGAAAAAAATTCTGCATCATAGCAACTCCTTCCAAACAAAGCCGTCTTCCCTTATACAAATTCTATTTTTACCGTCATTCGATTTAGCTGATATCTGAAAAAGGCTGCTTGTTATCTCTATTTCAGGAATTATATTAAACTTATCTTCTCCCTTTAATTCATTAAAATCGCTACAGTATTTTTTATTTTTTTCATAATAATTTCTTTGTCTATAATAAAGCTTTCTAAGTTCCCACTTAATTCTTTCATCTTCTGGAATTATAAAATCATTATCGTCTTTTTCAGTAAACCAGACAAAGCCCCAAAGTTCCGGATAATGAATGTTAATAACCCCTGTTGGTGCCCAGACCCAATTATCCTCTGGATAAGGTTTATTAGTATCTGGGTTTATACATTTTATGTACTTATTGTTTTCAACTTTAGTCTTCCATTCTACCCTTGAAAAATTAACTCTCCAATATTCTCCATGAAGAGGCTTTCTTTTTTCCTTTGCACATTCAATAAGCACAGTCCAAGGCATGGCAACTTCAACACTCCATCCTTTATTATCAGCTAAGGGATTGTTAAGCTCTCCATCTATAAAAACTGCTGTCTTTATTCCTCTAATATCAAAACTATTAACAGGTATACCATTGTCCCTATAAGGTTTTGGCAAAAACAAATCCCAAATAGTATTTAATGCATTCATCTCGAATTCATAATAATTATGAGTATCCCCATCAGGATCTATAAATATTTCAAAATCATTATCGTGAA
Organism: Caloramator sp.; assembly: GCA_026417075.1. Lineage (GTDB taxonomy): Bacteria > Bacillota > Clostridia > Clostridiales > Caloramatoraceae > Caloramator_B. The sequence goes on along the minus strand of JAOADY010000076.1, from coordinate 14,280 downwards.
ATATAACGCTATCCCTTTCAGTTAAGGTTGCCCATATACTATCTTCTTCCATATAAGCTCCAAAATAAAGATATTCATCATCCCAAAGCATTTTAAATCTCGTTTTTTTTGATGGTTTTGGTTTTAAGTCACCTTCAATATCTACAAAATCACTACTCCATGGGGCATCATCCCAAAATGGTTTATTTATATTACCATCTAATTCAAACTTTTTATTGGTTTTTTTACATATATATTGTGGTGGAGAAAAAACTATATTTGGCTCTTTAATACCTGACAGCAATTAAAACCCTCCTTAATTCAATTCAATATTTTGTCCAGCTTCACGATATAAATCCAGTTCATCTTCTAATTCCACCTTTATAACCGTACAATTCTTATCTATAACATCATCTTTAATATCTATCCAAAGAATTCCCGGAACATTAAGCCATGGTGCTCCTCCTATCTTTTTATAACTAAGTTCCTTTTCACTCCCAACAACTGATATTTTTTTAATTTTATTTCTTATTCCTTTAACCGGTATATCATCGTAAGGTTTATCAAAACAAAATAAATAGAGACTTTTATTATCCTTTGAAAGAGTAGTAGGGCCGTAAAAATGTCCAAGGGGTAATCCTGCTTTTGTTTCATATATAGCCTCTTTATGTTTATTTATCCACTCTCCAAGCCCTAAAAGCCTTTTTTCCTGCTCCTTATCGATTGTTCCATCTTCCATAGGTCCTATATCAAGAAGCATATTGCCACCCATTCCTATACAATCAGCAAACATCCGTATAAGCTGTCTTACTGATTTATAATTTTTATCCATATGTTGATATCCCCAAGAATCATTAACAGTTACACAAAACTCCCAAGAACCTTCTGGCCTAATTATTGGGATACCCTGTTCAGGAGTTTTATAATCTCCATATTCCCACATCCTCGAATTTAAAACAACCTTTGGGTTAAGCTTGTGTAAAAATTCTCTAAGTTCTTCCATCCTCCATTGTTTTGCACTTTTTTCCCAATCTCCGTCAAACCATAATAAATCAACCGGAGCAAAATTAGTCATAAGTTCTTTAAGTTGTCCTCTGTGAAACTTTAAAAATCTTTCCCAAGCCTCAAAATCTTCTTCTCCCTCTGGGTGAGTATATTTATGCCTTTTAAAACTTTCTCCTGCTTCCCTTTCATCTTCTCTTAAAATAGAAGCATAATCAGGATGAGACCAATCAATATGAGAATAATAAAGACCTACCTTAATACCTTCTTTTCGCATCGCATCTACAAAGGGTTTAACTAAATCTCTTTTAGCTGGTGTTTTTTTAACCACGTTTAAATCACTAAGCTTAGTATCCCAAAGTGCAACTCCATCATGATGTTTTGTTGTAAGAACAGCATATCTTGCACCAGCTTTTTTAAAAAGGCTTGCCCAATATTCAGGGTCATAATTTTTTGCTGTAAACCCTTCACACTGATTCATATAATCTTCATAGGATATACTTCCATGATAAAAGGACCAGGATTCGGAAACCCCCTTTACTGCATATATACCCCAGTGTATGAATATACCAAGCTTAGCATCCTCAAACCACTGCTGCATCATCTTTTTTCTCTCCTTCAACTTTTTTATTGATAGTTCTATAAATCTTGTCCAAAAGAGTTCCGCTTTTATCTAGTGAATATTCCCAAAACATTATACCGCCAAGATTATTATTTATTACATAAAGGCATTTATTCTCTATCGATTCCTCATCTTCATAGGAAATAAAATTTTCTCCATTAAAAAGATAACATGCCTTTGCACTATCATCCCAATATCTTTTATATCCATTTTTGTTTATATAGTCATCAAGAAGTACAGTATAATCATACATAAACTGTCCTGTGGTTTTTGCATTTTCGTTTAATCCAGTACTAGTGCTATTTACTTTTCTCCACATTCTCCCGTAAAAAGCAGCACCTATAATTATTTTTTCATTAGGTACTTTAAATTCCTTCAGTTTCATTATAGAATTATGAGCACTTATGCTGTTTTTTTCTCCTTTAAGCGGTAATAGATTAGCATGATGTCCTGTAATATTTGTAAAACTTCCTCTTAAATCATAGGTCATAACATTAATAAAATCTAAATATTTATGAATAATTGACATTTCCATATCCATCATTATCTCTTCAATAGCACCGCTTGCTATTGTAAGAAGATAATGCTTATTATCCTTTTTTTCTTCTAAATCAAGCTTTTCTCTTAAATTTTTAAGCATTAAAGTAAAGTTAAACTTATCTTCTTCTCGTGCTTTTATTCCTGCCTGATCCCAGCAAGGATATTCCCAATCTAAATCTATTCCATCAAAGCCATTTTCTTTCATAAATTTTACTGCACTATCAGAAAAAATCTCCCTGCTCTCATAGGTTAGTGCAGCATCGGAAAAACCATCGGCTCCCCATCCACCGATTGAAATTAAAGTCTTAATATCAGGATTTTTTCTCTTTATTTTTTTAAGCATATCAAGCTTTTTTAAATTTGCAAAAACTTTTCCGTCCCTTATATGTGCAAAAGCATAATTAATATGTGTAATTTTTTCTGTTTTAATATCTTCAATATCCCAATCCTTACTATCATCTAAGTATGCAATTATTTTAAAAGCCATTATAACTCTCCATTCTATATTGATATATTAAATATTTCCTATTTTATACATAGAACTGACAATAATTATTGTCAGTTCTATGTATTATATAATTAACCCTTTACTGACCCTATCATTGTACCTTTTACAAAATATTTTTGTACAAAAGGATAAACAACTAAAATTGGTATAGTTGTAACCATAATAGTTGCCATTGTCAAAGTCTTTTGCGATACATTTGATGAATTTTCATTTCTAATAGTAATTCCCTGTCTTGTCATTGCTTCTTGTGTATTGGTAATAATTTCCCTAAGAACAGCCTGAAGAGACCATTTATCTTTATCAAAAATGTATACTATAGATCCAAAGAAATCATTCCAAAAACCTACGGCTAAAAAGAGAGCTATTGTAGCCAGAATAGGCTTTGATAAAGGCAATATAATCTTAAAAAATACTGTTAAATCCGAAGCTCCATCTATCTTTGCAGACTCTTCAAGGCTATCTGGAATACCTTTGTAGAAATTTTTTATAACAAGTATGTTCCATACGCTTATACAACCCGGTAAGAATAATGCCCAATAGGTATCAAGCATATGGAGCTTTTTTAAAAGAAGGTATTCTGGTACTAATCCACCGCCAAAAAACATTGTAAATAAGAATAAATATGTGAATATTTTTTTTCCAGGCATATCTTTTTTTGACAGAGGATATGCTGTCATTGCGGAAACTAATGTACCTATCCCGGCACCTCCTATTGTTACTATTAGGGAAGTCTTCAACCCATATAAAATTGATCTATTTCTAAAAACCATTTTATATGCATCAAGGGTAAAACCCTTTGGCTTTAAAAACGCTCCCCCACTCATTGCAAGTTCTGGCTTACTTAAGGAGTACATGATAACATACCAAAAAGGATATATCATAAGAATCATCAAAATAATCATAAGTATAACATTTACAACATGAAAAATTCTTTCTCCCTTTGATTCTTTTATTGCCATATACTCACCTCCATCACCATACTCCCTCTTCGCCGATTTTATTTGCAATTTTATTTGTAATTATTACAAGAACTAATGCTATAACTGATTTAAACATACCTGCTGCTGCACCAAGACTATAAGCAGCTTCTTTAATACCTTTTCTATAAATATAGGTATCGATTATATCTGCAACAGGAAGAACCATATCGTTATAAAGAAGGAATATCTGTTCAAAACCTGCATTTAATATTCCTCCAAGTCCAAGTATAAATAATGTCATTATAACTGGTTTTATACTTGGAAGGGTTATATAAAACATTCTTTGAAATAAATTAGCTCCATCTATAGTTGCAGCTTCATAAAGTTCTTGATCAACTCCAGCCAAAGCTGCCATATAAATAATAGTACCCCATCCTATACCTTTATATATATCAGTAACTACCAAAAGACTTCTAAATGTACTTTTACTTCCTAAAAAATCATAGGGAACTCCACCAGTAAAGACTTTAATTATCTCATTTACAAACCCATCTACAGGATTTAAAAAGGCTCTTATTATTCCTGCAAATACAACCCATGAAATGAAATGGGGAAGATATACAACAGTTTGAGTTATTTTTTTAAATTTAAGATTTTTAAGTTCATTTAATAAAAGTGCTAAAATAATTGGAGCTGGAAATCCAAAAATCATTTTAAGAAGGCTTATAATAAGTGTATTTTTCATAACCAATGGAAACTTAGGAGTATTAAATAAATCTCGAAAATTTTGAAATCCAACCCAGGGACTTTCAAATATTCCTTTAAACATATTGTAGTCTTTAAAAGCAATAATCGAACCGTACATAGTTGCATATCTAAATATTAGAAGATGAATAAAACCTGGTAGAATAAGTAAATATAGATATTTATACTTACAAATATTCGTCCATAATTTTTTAGATGTATTTTTTTTCTTACCAATATTTTTATTCACTAAAACATTAACTTCACTCATACCTCTTCACTTCCTTAAATAAGAGATATTTCTAACGTGAAATCGTTAGAAATATCTCTAAAACTTTTTACTGTACCTTTAATTCCTTGTCATAAAATTCTTTGAATTTTTCAAATTCTACTTTTTCTTTGTTATAAAGTTCAGTAGCTTCCTTTTCTATCTGATGTCCTTCAAACTTATTGTAGTAAGCATTAACAAATTTATCATATTCTGATATGTCCTTTTGACCAGTTATAACGCCAACAAAAATTTCATTCATCATATCATCTATTTCAGTAGCATGTTTCATATAAGTAGGCATATTTTCTCTAATACTTAAGCTAAAATGATGTATTCTATCCCTTGCAGCATTTGCTGATTTTGCTCTGTCTTCTGCAAGCTTAGCAATCTGAGGTGGATCTTCTATAAATTTTGGTCCGAACCATATCCATCCAAGGGAACCTAACCCGAGATTATTCTTCTCTTCTTCAGATATTGTTCTAACAATTTTTCCATTTTCAATCTTGTAGTGTTTTCCTTCTTCACCATATTCATTAAGCAAACCTATTTCCTTTGTCATCATCTTATCAAGAACATTAACAACAGCCTGTGGATCCTTAGCATGGCTTGTTACACTTATATAGCACCATGATCCTGGTGGTTCTGGGTAATCTGCACTAAAACCTTCAGGTCCTTTAATAGGATCAATAGGCAAAAGTTCTGCATTAGGAACATTAGCCTTTAATGCCTTATTTGTTCCATCTTCAGGATTATAAAAACTCTGCCAGCTATAGAACATACCTATTTTATTTTTTGATATAAGTTGTCCGATATCGTTTCCTGTAAATATAGTAGGCTCTATTAAACCTTCCTTATACATATCTCTAAGAACTATTAGAGCCTTTCTTGTTTCTGGTACTGTAGCACCAAGTTTTACAGTACCGTCCTTATACATACCGAAAAAGTCCGGTGCATAACCATATGCATAGAATATTGGCGAAAAGGCTCTCCAGTCAACCGATCCTGAATTTTGTCCACCAAAACCATAGGTATCGTTTTTGCCGTTACCATCAGGGTCATTCTTTGTAAAGGCTCTTGCAACTTTAATAAAATCATCAACTGTTTTTGGAACTTCAAGTCCTAATTTATCAAGCCAATCCTTTCTTACATAAGTTGTCATACAGCAACCATTACCACCTATATCAGTAGGAATTCTGTATAGTTTTCCATCCTTATAATATGGAAATAGCATTTCCGCAGTCAACTTCTTCAATATATTCTTATCTTTTGTATTTTTTAAAAGAGGTATCAAATCAACAAGAAGACCTGCCTCTACCCACTGCTTATACTCTTTTCCCATACCGTTAAACCAAAGTACATCAGGCATTTTATCTTTATCCTGCATCAAAAGATTAGTTTTAACATTCTTCTCTTCCCATCCAGGAAGCATGATAAAATCAAACTCTGCATTTAATCTTTTACCTAGTTCTTCTTGAAACCATGTGTTTGGTTTTTTTGGGCCTCCCATTAATGTCATCGATATTTTTATTTTTTCTGTAGAATTACTAGAAGTCGTTTCCTTTTTATTGCATCCTGCAAAAAAGGAACTGATTAGAGAAACTATTAAAAGTAAGCATAGAATTTTTTTACGGTTCATTTTATCCCCCCTGATTTAATGAATTATAAACAAGGTTATTTTTATTTTTTAACCTTATTTATAATCTAATTATAACCCTATTCTAATGATAAATCAATATATATATTTGAAAAATATATAAAATTATAAATATTGAGTATTATATATTTTGTTTAAACATTATCAATAATTATATTGTATTTATATTCTATAATAATATATAATATTATAGTACTTAAAATGATTATATTAATGAACATCCATATTAAAAGAAAAGTATGTAGGTGATATAAATGTCGAAATCTAAAGTAACTCTCGAAGATATTGCTTCATTATTAAACGTTTCAAAAAATACTGTATCAAAAGCTCTAAGAGGAGCACCTGGTGTAAGCGATGAATTAAGAAACAAAATATGTAATTTAGCTACTGAATTAAATTATAAAAAAACGCAAAAAAATAACCTTAATTTAACTCAAAATGTAACCTTATTATGTCGCAAAACCTTCTTAATTGACGAAACATTTTGGGCAAAAGTTTTATACGGTATAACAAGCTACGCAAGTAAAAATAATGTTAAATTAAACATAATTAATATCGATGAAAACAAAGAAGATAAATCTGACGCGCTATCATCTATTCTATCAAACGATATAGATGGAATTATAATTGCCGGAACTATAAGTGATAATTTTCTAAAAAAAATTAAAAATTCACGTATACCCTTTATAGTAATTGATCATTATAGCGAAGAAATAGAATGTGATTATATAAATACATCAAATCAATCCGGCATTTATCAATTAGTTAAACATCTTTACAATAAAGGTCATAAAAAAATAGGCTTTATAAGCAACTATATAACTGCCCATAGTTTCGAAGAAAGACTCGATGCTTTTAAAAAATATATGAATCATTTTAATCTTCCAGTAAACGAAGAATATTTATGGTTAGAAGCTCAATATATAGAAACTAATTATTTAAAAAATAATATTTTATCTACAATAAATAATGATAATTTCCCTACTGCATGGATTTGCGTAAACGATAATACAGCATTAACATTTATAAAAGCATTAAACGAAATAGGTCTTAAAGTTCCAGAAGATGTTAGTGTGGTTGGCTTTGACAACATTTCTATCTCTAATTTTTCCGAACTCACAACAATTAACATTCCAAAAGAAATTATGGGACAAAAGGCCCTTGAACAGCTTATTTATAGGATAAAAAACCCAGGCAGTCCCTTTATAGATATAAGACTTTCTATATCTATAATTGAAAGAAATTCTGTAAAGAATCTTGATTAAAAAGAGCAGTATCTTAAAAAAGATTCTGCTCTTTTTTCTTATAAACTTTTTAGCTTTAATTTAAAACTTTTTATCTCATAAGGTTTAATTTCAAATGAAAAATTATTCTTTTCAGCTTTAATTCTCTGTATATCTTTTTCTATTAAATTACACTCCACAACTTCATCGATTTCTGCAAATGATAAAACTTTTACATTTGTTCTTTTATTATGAAATTCATAGATCCTGATTAATACATCTTCGCTGTCCTCAGCTTTTTTCACAACTTCAACCATTACATTGTCTTTATCTACGCTTATCATAGATAATTTTTCAGGAAGTTTTCCTATATGAGTATCTTCTATTTTAGTATATAGCGGAACATTAAGGTTATAAGCCATTTGAGCAGTATTAGCATCTCTCCAGTCATTTGCATGAGGGTAAAGTGAATAAGTAAAGAAATGTTCTTCCTGGTCAGTAGTTAAATTAGGTTCTATACCACTTTTAATAAGAGTCAGTCTCATAACTCCATCTTTAATATCATGTCCATATTTGCTGTCATTTAAAAGGCTTACTCCAAATCCTCCTTCAGAAATATCAACCCATTTTTGTCCAACAACTTCAAATCTTGCAACATCCCATAACGTATTATTATGAGTTGGTCTTTCTATATTCCCATACTGTATTTCATAAGTAGCTTTAGTAGTATTTATATCTATAGGGAATGCTGCTTTTAATAAAACCTGATGTTCCTTCCAATCTACATATGTATTAAAATCAATTCTTGGTATATCATTATATACATATATATTTTGTATAATAATAGAATCAGAGAACTTCCTTTTTATCCTTAACGCTGCTCTTACAGGTCCTCTTTCAACAATCTCAATGCTTTGAATATCATCAACCTTCCACATCTTTTCTTGATAATAAATATCTATATCCCAATTATCAAAATTCATAGGCTTATCTTCAAAGGCTAAAAGAGCATTTAATACTTCACCTTCTTTTAATAATTCTCTGTTATTTTGTTTATCAAAGAAAGATTTTATCTGCCCTTTTTCATCTAATAAAATCTTAAAGAATTTATTTTCAATTATATCTTTATCAGCCTTAATCACTCTTTCTTTTTCAAGCTTTCCTTCCTTTATTGTATAAGCTTTATAACCTAATGAAGGAATACCTTCAGCAAAGAATATAGCCTTATTTTCCCCAACTTTCTGACATACTATTTCCCTTCCTGATTCATCAATTAAAATAACATCTTTCATATTATCTGGTATATCAAAAACTACAACGTCATTTCTCTCAAAGGAAAGAGTATTAAATACAACTAAAGATTTATTATTTAAATTTATATTCGAAGCTCTAGCATCTATACCATCAAAACGAATATTTTTTCCCTTTTGTATTATTTCTTTATACTCTTCTTTAGTAACATCATAAACCTCTTTAATAGATGAACCTGGGAGTATATCATGGAATTGATTTAAAAGTATATTTTCCCATCCTTTATTTAGCTCTTTCTGAGGATAATTTTTTCCTAATAATTTTGCAAAGGAATTTACCTTTTCAGCAGAAATATATAAATTTTCACTTATTCTATTATCTCTTTTATTTCTCGCCATTGAAGTATAGGTTCCTCTATGGTATTCAAGATAAAGCTCTCCAACCCATTTAGGAAGTTGCTTGTTTCCTTTAACCTTTTTCTCTAATCTTTTAAAATAATCTAAAGATGTTCCCATTTTAACCTTTGGGCAACCTGGTATACCTTTATTTAATCTTCTTGCTACTTCAAGCATTTCATAAGTAGCGCCTCCGCCTCCATCTCCAAATCCAAAGGAAACAAGCACATCATTGTTTATATCCTTTTGTTGATATCTATCCCAAGCCCCTATTATTGCTCCTGGATGTATTTGACCATTATAAGTTGTAAAGTGTGATTTAGGATCCTGATAAGGATCTTTAGTTGTTATAAAATGCGTTAATATTTCTGTTCCATCTATACCCTTCCACATAAAAGTATCATAGGGCATTTTATTAAACTGATTCCAGGCAATTTTTGTAGTCATAAAATAATTTACATCTGATTTTTTAAGTATTTGTGGAAGCGCTGCACTATACCCAAATACATCTGGAAGCCAGAGTATTTCACTTTCTATTCCAAATTCCTGTTTGAAAAATCTTTTTCCAAATAATATCTGTCGTACAAGAGATTCTCCGCAGGTTACATTACAGTCAGCCTCGAGCCACATAGCTCCTTCTGCTTCCCAAGCTCCTTCTTTTATTTTTTCTTTTACTCTTTCATATACCTTTGGATGATCTTCTTTTAAAAATTTATAAAGCTGCGGCTGGCTTGACATAAACACATATTCAGGATAATGCTCCATTAGTTTTAACACAGTTGAAAAGCTTCTTGCAACTTTTTCCCTCGTTTGGGCAACTGTCCAATGCCAAGCAACATCTATATGAGTATGTCCAACACAGGTTGCTATAACATCTTCATGTCCGCATAATTTTTCATAGAATTCCTCTCTTAAATATTCATTAGCTTTATTTATACTTTCATAAAACCCACTTGAAAAAGGTTGTCTTAAATCCAATATATTTACAGCTTCATTTAAAACATTAAGCATATCAATTCTTCTTTTATCTTCTTTATCAAGTTTCTCACATACCCATACAGGCACCTGCAAGTTAAAGAACAACTCTCTTGTTGGCTTATCTATTACAACTAACTCTCCAAAAAGTTTAGCCTTTCTATCTATAAGCCCACTGTAAGCATGAAGGTCAATTTCATAAACTTTTCCTTTTTGAGCACAATCAGAAATAATTACTTCTCTATGGTTAATATCAAGTCCTTGAATATGTTCCCCGTTTATATATAGAATAAACTGAGGATTTATGGCATCCCAGCCTTCATCAAAGGTTTTAAAATTAAGAGCAACAACTTTTCCATCAAAATCTTCAGGTATGCTTACCCTTGTTTTAAACCAGCAGTGATAATCCCTTCCACCCCAGTTATCACCGGTTTTAAAATCCTTCCACTCTCCTTTTGCATTGTTTATTCCTTCTATACCAAGGAAATTACCTTCTATCATCTTATAATCGGTAATCTCCTCTTTTTTAGGATAAACATAATTTTTAAGTTCATTGCATATTTTTTGAATTCTCTCTAACACATAATACATAGCTCTACCCCTTTAAAACATTTTTTGATGACTTTCTTTTTATTAGTTTTACTGGAATTACTACTTTGTTTTGAACCACCTCTCTCCCTTCAATATATTCAACAACCAATTCTGCAGCCTTTTTGCCTATTTCATAAAAATCCTGTTCTATCGTTGTTAATTCTATATTCATTTGTTGCAATACAGGTATATTATCAAATCCAGCTAATGATATATCATTAGGAACATTTATACCCTGGATATTTAAACTTTTTAAAATGTCCATAGCAATAAAATCATTCTCACAAATTATAGCCGTTACTCCTAAATCATAAAGATTTTTACATATTTTTTTTAAGTCATAATTTTTATACTTTAGATATCCATTTATAATAACATTATCATCTATATCGATGTCGTTATCCTTTAAAGCTTTAACATATCCTAAAAACCTATCTCTTACAGAAGAAGCAGAACCTATATCTACACTTGATATAAATGCAATTTTTTTATGGCAAAGTTCTATAAAGTATCTGCACAGCTCATATCCACCGTTAAAATTATCAGATACAACATAGCTTATAGGCAAAAAATCAAAATATTTATCAATAGTAACTATTGGATATTTCCTAGTATATAGAAGATATAATACATCAAAATTAGTCATATTTTTTGCTGGATAATATATTATGCCCTTTGCTCCAGATACACTCATTTTTGTGATATATTCTTTTTCTTTAAATTCATCACCATCCGTACAATTTATAGAGAGAAAATATCCCTTTGAATATAAATAATCACTGGCACCTTTTATATAATCTATAAATCTTCCTGAAGAATTTTCATAGGGCATTATCATAGAAATAAAATTCTGTTTGTAAATTTCTTCTTTAGAAGCAATTTCATTTAAAAAACTCCCATGTCCTTTTTTTCTATATATAAGTCCCATATTCTTTAACTCTTCAAGAGCTCTTTTAGCAGTTATTCTGCTCACATCATAAAATTCCATAAGTTCTTTTTCTGTAGGAAGCCTTTGTCCTTTAACTATTTCTCCCTTTTCTATTTTTTCAACCAAATCCTGAACTATTTTACTATATAGAGTTTTTTTATTTTCCTTCATCTTTTTACCTCACAATGATATATCATTATAGATATATTATATATCCTATGATATGTCATATTCAATAAGTATTTAAACATTTTTAAATTTTATTTTTATACAGAAAATTCTTCGAGACATAAAAAGCTGTTTATGATATTTCATAAACAGCTTTTTTCAGGTATTAAAGTTTTGAATTATCTTTTATAAATTCAATAAGTTCATCAACCTGTGTAAAGCATACACCAGTTACAGTATCAGCGCAGCCATAATAAATAGCAATTCTACCGCTGTCTTTATCATGCAAAGCTGCACAAGGAAATACTACATTAGGCACATCTCCCACACATTCATAAAGCTTTTGAGGTGATAAAAGATAAGGCTCTGTTCTATACTTAACTTTCCACGGTTCATCAATATCAAGCAATGCTGCTCCAAAACTATATACAAAACCATTACATGAAGTTAACACTCCATGATAAAAAAGAAGCCATCCTTCTTCAGTTTCAATAGGTACAGGCCCTGCCCCTATTTTTGTTGACTGCCACCATCCTCTTGGTGCCATAACATGGCGATGTTTTCCCCAGTATATAAGATCTGGTGATTCGCTGTAAAATATATCTCCAAATTTAGTATGCCCTGTATCGCTAGGTCTGCTAAGCATTGCATATTTTCCATTTATCTTTCTTGGAAACAAAACTCCGTTTCTATTATACGGTAAAAAAGCATTTTCTAACTGATAAAATGTTTTAAAATCAAAAGTATATGCAACCCCTATTGTAGGTCCATGATATCCATTACACCATGTAACATAATATCTATCCTCAATAAAACATACTCTTGGATCATACCCATATTCGAATTTGCCGATTTCTTCATCTTCACATTGGAATTTAATAGGCTCCTCATCAATTATCCAATTTATACCGTCTTTGCTAAAACCTGCATGAAGCAGCATCTCTCTTCTTTTATCATCACACCTGAAAACTCCTGCAAATCCATCTTTAAATGGAACTACCGCACTATTAAATATGCTATTGCTCCTTTTAATAGCATCCCTTTGGATAATTGGATTTTTAGAATACCTCCATACAACATCTCTACATCCTTCCGGTTTTTCTTCCCATGGAATATTGGGTAAGCTTCCTGAAACAATCATTTTTAAACCCCCATTCTAAATTTTTTATTATATTAAAACTTTTAAGTTTATATATTAAGCACAGAATCTTGTTTTGCCTTCATTTCTTCTAAATCATTTATAACATTTTTTTGAATATACATAACTCCGAAAGCTATAAAGCTTGCAAAAATAAAAAAACAAAGAATAGATACATAAAGCATAATTTGACTAATCAGAATTAATATTAAACTTAAAATCAATGTATTTTTAATTTTAACTATTAAAAAGAACATAGAAAATTTTATTAAATCTTTCATTTTAAAATAAAACCTAGTTAATATAGGATACATATACATACCCATAAGTAATACCAAAAATAAAAGTACATAAAAAACAGGTACTAAAAATTTTCCATGACCTATATAGCTTACAATTCTAATATCTTCAACAAGTGCAAATATTATTAAAAATTGAATTGACCACACAAATAAAGCCTGAAGAAAATTAACTCTATAAGATTTAAAATAATCTTTTACCGTATTTATATCTTTTTCTCTTATAAGCTTTCCCATTACGCTTAAAAGAGCTACTATTGCAGGTCCTTCAAACAAAAAAGCAATTGCAAAAAAGATAAATCCTTCTGAAAATATCTTCTCTTTATACGCAGCTATAGTTAAAATAAGAGGAAAGCTTGTTAATACAAAACAAATATTAGACACAAAAAAATACCATACATAATTTGAAAAAACATATATAGATGAATCAAAAATATCTCTTTTACTTGACATTTCATTACTCCTTTTCACTGAAAATTACGATAATTAAATGTTATCTCATTTTTAACTTTTTTTCAAGCAAAAAATCACCATAGATAACCTTGATTGTAATTATCTATGATGATTTTTTATGTTCTACTTTAATTTAATTATACTAGTAATTTCTTTTAATTTATTAGCTCCCTGTAAGTTCTCCTGTGATATTTCTCTAACACCATCTATAGAAACAACTATATTTTGTGTTTTACCAGCAATATTCTCTGTTCCCGAAGCTTCTTCGTTTACTGTTTTTGCTATATCTCCTATAGCTTTTACTATGTCAGATACAGCTTTATTTGCTTCTTTTATCTGTTCTTTAACTTCTTCCATATATTCATAAATATTATCTGCATCAGAGTTATATTTGCCTGCAATTTCTATGAAAGAATTATAATCTTCCGTAACATTGTTTTCTATGAAATCTAATATTTCACTTCCACCCTTTGATAGGTTTTCAACAGAATGATTTACAACCTCAACAACCTGCTGTATTTTTTCAGCTATCTTTGATGATTCTTCCGCAAGCTTTCTTACTTCATCTGCAACAACCGCAAATCCCTTTCCTGCTTCACCTGCCCTTGCAGCTTCTATA
>JAOADY010000082.1 GCA_026417075.1 Caloramator sp. | reverse complement strand
TCTTACCTCCGTGTTGTTTATTTGTTTGCAATTTTTATTTAACACGAATTAAGGACTTATGCCAATTTTTATTTTTTGGTAGTATTACCAATTAGACTTTTATTTTTGCATAACTAAAGTTATATATAAAAAATAGAAAATAATAAAAGAGCTGCTTAATTTGAAAATGCAGCTCTTTTTTAATTTAAATCAGAGTATTATTGAGTTTTCAGCGATTCCCATTATTATTTTAATATCATGGGGTGTTCTATCGTCTATCAATTGGATTCTATTATCCTTCATTATTCTGTCGTCAATTATAATTTGTTGAACGCCAGAATTTAAGCTATAAGGGTTTTGAACTTTAATATTGTAAACTGTATTTTTATATTTATATTTTATTGAAAATTCTTTCCAATCGGAGGGGATACATGGATCAATAAAGAGGATATCTCCTTTTTTATTAAATCCAAGTATTTTTTCAAGTCCAACCTTATACATCCAACTTGATGAACCTGTGTACCATGTCCAGCCGCCTCTTCCTGTATGTGGTTTTACTGCGTAGACATCAGCAGCCATAACATAGGGTTCTACTTTATATTTATTACATTCAAGCTGCGTTCTCGTATGATTTATTGGATTTATAAGGCTGTAAAGGTAGTGAGCTGTATCGCCTTCCTTAAGCTTTGTATAGGCGTATATTACCCAAGTGGATGCATGAGTATATTGACCTCCATTTTCCCTGACACCTGGAACATAGCCTCTTATATATCCAGGATTTAAATCTCCTTTATCAAAGGGAGGAGTGAATAAAAGTATCAGACCTTCTTCTTCTTTTACAAGATAGTCATAAACTGATTTCATAGCTCTTTGAGCTCTTTCTTTTAATGCAGCATTGGATATTACAGCCCATGACTGTGCAATTGAGTCTATTTTACATTCAGAATTTATAGAAGAACCGAGGGGTGTTCCGTCGTCAAAGTATGAGCGCCTATACCATTGGCCATCCCATGCGTTTTTTTCAATTGACGAAGCAATTTGTATGGCCATTTTTTCATAATACTTTGCTTTATTAGGATCTTCCATAAACCTGCAAAGGGGTATAAATTTTTTTAGAGTATCGTAAAGGAAGAAACCGAGCCAGATACTTTCTCCTTTTCCTTTTCTTCCGACAGCATTCATACCATCGTTCCAATCTCCGCTTCCCATCAAAGGAATTCCATTTGGACCGAATTTAAGGGCTCTATCTATGGCTCTTATGCAGTGCTCATATATAGTTGATTTTTCATTAGATATTTTTGGTATTCCGTATCTTTCATCTTCATCTTCTTTTAAAGGAGAATCTTCAACATATCCTTCAACTTCATTTAATATATCATAATCTCCGGTCTTTTCAACATATTCTGCTGTAACGTAGGGAAGCCATAATAAATCATCTGAAAATTTAGTTCTAATTCCTCTATCAAAGACTCCTGAATGCCACCAATGCAGTACATCTCCTTCAACGAATTGATGAGAAGCATGAAGAAGAATTTGCTGTTTTGCAGCTTCAGGTAGTGCATAAAGTATGCTTAACGAATCCTGTAGCTGATCCCTAAAACCAAAGGCTCCTCCTGATTGATAAAAGGCTGAACGGGCATAGAGCCTGCATGCAATTGTCTGGTAGAGAAGATAATTGTTAAGCATAATATTCATTGTTTTATCTGGTGTATCAACTTGAATAATATCCAATGTATTCTTCCAGAAAGATACTGTTTTTTTAAATGCTTCATTACAGTTGAATATTTTTTTGTAATGATGATATAACTTTAAAGCATCATTTTTATTATTACCTTGACCAAGAAGCAGAACTAATTCTTTTTCATCAAAGGGATTAATATCTAAATTGTATTGGAGGACGCAACATGTGTTATAGCCACAGCCGAATTTGTTTGAAAGTTTATCATACATCATGGCTCGTGGATAATCAAGATTTCCATAGGGCCCTAAAAATTCCATTCTATCTGTAGTGTAGCTTTCAGGCTTTAAAGAAGCTCCAATAAAACTAACTCTATTTGGATGGTCGCTGTTATATGAATTTGTAAAAAACATTATATTTGAATCATCATTATATTCCGTTGATATAAATTGTTCTGTTATTTGTTCAGAAACTCCCATAACAGGTCTTATATAATGATATATAGAAAGTTTTCTATTCGCTGATGAATTATTTTTTAATTTTAAATGTGCTATTTTAATTTTATCATCTATTGGTACAAAGAATGTAAGCTTACTATCTATTCCATGACTGAAGTGCATGAATTTTGAATATCCAAGTCCATGATGTATATAGTATATTTCTTTTTCCCTGATTGGAGATGGAGTAATCGTCCAATATTCATTAGTTGCATTATCCTTAATATAGATTATTTCTCCTAAAGTATCACAAACAGGATCATTCGACCAAGGAGTTAGTTTATTTTCTCTGCTGTTTTCGCTATAGGTGTATCCACCACCGCTTTCAGTTATTATAAAACCGAAATTTTTGTTTGATATTACATTTATCCAAGGAGCAGGGGTATTAATGTCTTTTTTCAATTTGATAACATATTCTCTATTTTCTTCATCAAATCCTCCATAGCCGTTGAAGTATAAAAGATTGTTATTATCTTCTGAATTATTTAAATGATTAAACTTTGATTTATTAATGTTATTATTACTTTGAATGTCTGGGATTGTATACCAGTTCATATCGATTTGTTTTAATATACTTCCAAGTTCAGCTTTGATAACGATTCTTGCTACGGAATATAAAAGTATTATATCTTCCTTTGGCATATTATAAGCATTTCTTATAAAGATTCCACCCATACAATCCAATATATTTCTTGAACTTCCTGAAAGTACTATATCTTTTAATAAATTTTCAAGGGGCTGGAGATAGCTTCCTTCATCTTCGTTTAATATAATCAAATCCACTTTAAGCCCCCTTGTTTTCCAATATTCATGAGCTTTTAGCATTTCTTTTACTATTTCAATATCTTCAGAGCTTTTTATAGTAACCAAAACAATAGGCAAATCTCCAGAAATACCATAGGGCCAAAGGCCTGACTGACCTTTTGTATTATTTTTTATTATATTTTTATATTTTTGTCTTATAGGACTTAAGTAAATGACATGAGACATTAAATCACTAAATTTTTTAATGTCAGATTCTTTAAGATTTAAATATTTATTTTCCATTAAACTTCTTACATATGCAAGTTCAAAAGTTCTTTCAATATTTGAAATTTCATTATATTTTTTTGAAAGGGATAGAGCTGTTTCTCTATTTTCAGCATATCCTGTAACGTATGAAATTGTTATACTTTTATTAGGTTCAATTGATGTTTTGCATCGCAAAGACATAATAGGATCTAATACAGGTCCAATAGTGTTTGTTAAAGGATGAAATAGGGCATGGGCATTAGAGAGATTTTTATTTCTTCCAATAAATTTATATCTGTCGGTTTCATATTCTATATCATTTAAATTTATATTCTGTGCAGTTAATGTATGAAATGCCCATAGAGGGCTTTTATTGATTTCTCTTTGCCTTCTTGATGCAAGCAGTGTATTACAATCTTCAACCCATTCAGTTCGTATAAAAAGATTATTAAATGCTGGATGGGCAATATCTGCTGCTTGATGAGAAAGTACTATCTCAAGATAGCTTGTTATCTCAAGTGTACGAATAACATCGGAGTTGTTTTTTAGAGTTATTTTTCTAATCTCACAATTATCTTCAGGAGATACGCATATCTCAATATGAGTTTCAATATCTTTATCAAGTCTAATAAATTCAGCTTTATCCTGAGAGAATTTAGCTTCATATCTATCAGGCTTTGATTTTATTGGCTCAAAAGTTCCTGACCAGACTTCATTAGAATTTAAATCATGAATAAAGAAAAATTGACCATATCCTCTTGAAACTGTATCTTCTCTCCATCTTGAAATATTAATATCAGATGCTTTGCTAAAGCCAGAGCCTCCATTATTAATCATTAAAGAATAAAAACCGTTTGAAAGCATATGGCATTTTGGAATTATAGTATCATAACTGCATATTTGAGCAGAAGAAATTTCAACTCCTTCTATTTTCTCAAAGGGTTTTATTGATTCTTTATACTCTTTGGTGATAATTGCTCTTACTGGTATTTTTTCCTGAAGAAGAAATTCACCAGCTTTTATTATAGGAGAAGAGTGAAATCTTTTAATCATTATATTGTCATTTAAAAAGTTGTTTAAAGATACTAAAATCATACCTTGATGGTGAGCCATATAACTTTCAACTATGGCATAGTTTTTATTCAATGGAAGCCTTTCAGGTGTGTAATCTATGGCTTCATATAATCCGTATTTTCCTTCTAGTCCGTTTGATATAATTCTTTTTAAATTATCAATGGATTTTTTGGGGCTAAAGGGCAAAGCGAGTATGGTTGAATATGGAGAGACAACCATATCATTAGAAAGACCTCTTTTCAATCCAAGATCTGGAACACCAAAGGCCTTATACTGGTAATTCAGTGCAAGGTCGAAGGTATAAAATCCAGATTCTGAAGTACCCCATGGGACGCCTCTTTTATCTCCATATTTAATTTGAGCTCTTATTGCAGTTTTGTAAGTTTCAGACAAAAGGGTATTATTATAATACTTCATAACTAGAGCAGGCATTAAATACTCAAACATAGTACCTGTCCATGATACGAGACATTCGTATTTATCTATTAGGGTAAGGGCTCTTCCAAGCTTAAAATAATGGGAAAGGGGAATTTCCCTTCGAGCAATAGATATATAGCTTGTAAGTCTTGCCTCCGATGCTAAAAGATCGTAATAGGAATTTGTAAGGTGATCCTCTTCAATGTTGTATCCTATAGAAAATAAATTTCTTTTATCGTCATACAGATAAATGAATTTTGTATTTTCAATTATATTATCTATTCTATTTATGATAGAGATAATTGAAGATTTAATATTTAAGTTTATAAACTTTGAGTTTTCAGATTCAAGAATATTTTTAAGACCTTGATTTAATAGGATTAAATAGCCAATGAAATTTCCGCTGTCAACGGTTGAAATATATTTTGGTCGTAAAACTTCAAGAGTTTTAGTGTCATACCAATTGTAAAGATGACCATTCCATTTTTCAAGTTTTTCTATAGAGGAGAGTGTATTATCTATTTTTTTAACTAAATCTTCTAATGTTATAAAATTAAAATCATAGGCACTAAGTATTGATATAAGAAGAAATCCAATATTAGTAGGAGAAGTTCTATGGGCAATTCTTTTTATAGGTGTTTCTTGATAATTATCTGGAGGAAGATAATTATCTTCTTTACCTGCAAAGGTGTTATAAAATTCATAGGTCTTTTTAGCGATCCTAAGTAAAATTTCTTTCTCTTCATCGCTTATTTTATATTTTTTAGCAATAATTGGTTTGCTTATATAATAGGCTACATAGGGTGATGATATCCAGATTAAGGATATAGCAATGGCATAAATAATATCTGTTGTATGAAAAAATTGTACAAGAGTTAAAAATAGCAAAGAGATAATAACCTCAAAATACATATTTTTATAATATGAGTAAATATCATTTTTTGATTGTTTTTCTGCATCAGCTGCAGTAACCCATTCAAGAAGGTTATGTTTTGAAATGAAAAGTCTATATAGAGCTTTTGTAATTGCATTAGTTAGTAAAAAAGCATTGTAGGGTAAGAACATGAAGGTTAGAATGTTTTGATATAACAATGATTTAAAACCATAAATTATGTTGCCATTGATTTTTCTTTTTAAGCTTTTATAATGTCCATATTTTATATAGCCTATTGTAAAGGCAATTATGTTAAAGGAAAGCAAAAATAGTGAATAACCTACCCAAAAGATAACTCTGCTTGGAAAAATTGATGCTCCAAACAAAATAAAAAACATAAGTGAAACAGGAACAAGGCTTCTTCTCATATTGTTCATTATTTTTAATTTTGAAAGGGTAGATAAGGGATTTTTTACTTTTTCATTATTTTTATTTTTAATATATTTGAATAGCCATTGTATTATCTGCCAATCTCCTCGAGTCCATCGGTGAAGTCTCATGGTATATGAACTATACTTTTCAGGGAAACTGTCAATAAATTCAATATCAGATGCAAGGCCGCATCTTAAATAGCATCCTTCAAGAAGGTCATGGCTCAATACCATATTATCAGGTATTGAATCGGTAAGGCATTTTTTATACATATGAAGATCATAAATTCCCTTACCTGTAAATGAACCTTCTTTAAAAAGATTTTGATAGATATCGGACATTGCTGAAGAATAAGGGTCTATGCCTGCGTTGTTTGCAAAGATGCATGTAAATTTAGATTTTCCTATAGATTCGATGTTAATTCCTATTCTTGGTTGTATTATGCCGTAACCATCGGTAACTATATTGTTTTTATCGTCGTATTCAGCTGCGTTCAAAGGATGGGATATTGTCCCTATAAGTTTTTTTGCAGTATCTATGGGCATAATAGTATCAGCATCTAGTGTTATAATATATTTTACATCTTTAAGATTATTTATATCTCCTGATATAACAGAATAAGAGGTATTGCTGTTTCCAGTTAATAGATTATTAAATTCAACAATTGCTCCTCGTTTTCTTTCATATCCCATCCATTTTCCTTCATAAGGATTAAAAATTCTTTTTCTGATAAATATGTAGAATATATCCTTTCCCTTTGAATATCTTTTATTTAATTCCCTTATTTTTTTAAGAGATAAATCAACTATTTTTTTATCTGTTTCAGTTGTTTCTGTATTTGAATCTTTTAAATCTCCAACGATTGAAAAATAAATGTTTTCTCCTCCGTTTGCTATGTAAGTAACCTCGAGATTTTCAATCAATTCAAGGGTACGCTTTTCATCGGATAGAATTGTTGGAACTATAACCATTGTAGAATTTTCTTTAGGGATGCCATCTTTTAAATCGATTTTAGGCAATAAATATGGCATACTTTGACTAAACATAAAATTTATTAAATCAAAGGCTGCTTGACTTGCAGGAATTACTATAGAAAGAAAACAAAGCAAAGAAAAAAATATGCCTCTATATTGATATACGTAGTAAACAGGCAAGAAAGAAATAATTAAAGTTAAGACTGTAAGGGAAAAAGAAAATTTAAAAACAGAGACATTATCGAAATTCTTAATTCTTCCTAATTCCTTTAAAAGAGTTTTCCTGCCTTTACCAATTAAATAATATCCAACATGATATTCTTTTAAATTTTTATTTGATTTTTTTGCATTATTTGTAAGGTCAATGATTTTTTTAGCAACTTTTGTTTCTGATTTTCCTGTAATTTCTGCAATTTTTTCAAGTACTTTTCTATAATAATTTCTGCTTTCAAAGTCTTGAAGATTATAAATTTCTGAGGGATCATTTCTTAATATTTTTTCAACAAAAGATAAAGATTCAAATATTTCTTTCCAATCTATTTCATTTGCTAGCCTAAGACTTGATATGCAGTTGCCCGTTGTAACCTGATAGGAAGATTGTTCCTGATGCTCTCTTTTTACAACGCTTTCAACATCTATGTCAAGTTCACTTAGTTTGGTATTATAATAATCGAGTATTGTATTTAGATTTATATCTTTTTTCTTTAATACTCTTAAAGAATGTTCAATGTATGGGAACATAGAAGGATTGATATTTTCTGTGTATCTCTTAATTGATTCAATCATATTATCATAATCTTTATCTTTAAGATTTTCAGCTTTTATCCACTGCTTTTGAACAGATATTATTTTTTCACATGTATGCCTTATGTTTTCTATAAGCGCTATTTTTATCATAACTGAAAGGCTCCAGATTTCAGCCATTGATAAAGGAGAAATCGACTGATAATAATTTATAAAGTCTATTAGTTTATTTTTATCTATTCTCCCATCAGTATGGGAAATTAATTCGATTGCTATTATAAACACTCTTGGGTAGTTTTTGTAATATCCATTTCTTAGTACATTAAGTTTTCTCATAAATTTATCATTGCTATTTTGTTTTAAATATCTATATTGTTCCTCAATAATATAAAAGTTGTCAAGAAACCAGTCAGCACCTGCGCATAATGGGTGACCTTTCTTTAAATATTCATTGAGAGATAAATATGTATCTGAAATGAATTTAAAGTTTTCATCAAGCCTTTTAAAAAGAAGGGAGGAGCCTTTATTTTTTTTGTATTTTAAATGATTTTTTGCTATTTCTGTAGCATGACGTAAAAGCTCTTCATTAGACAATAGAGCGTCGCTTACAATCAATTGACTTCTTAATTTCATATAATTAATCTTCTCAATTATGCTTATAATTATGAAAAATGCTATTACAAAAACTACGACTAATATATACATAGCGTCTCCCTGTCCTTTCAATATTTAGTCTTTCTTTTTCAATAGAGCATTTATTCTATCAGCTACGATTGAAGTTAATTCATTAGCATATTCTTCACAATAGCCTTCGGTATATATGCTGAGAACTGGTCTTTCATTATCTGGAAGAACAAGTGCCCAGCCTTTATCGGTGTTTATTTTAATGCCTTCGAATAATTCTATATTTCGATTTTTTGATTCTTCAATGAGCATTCTAATTATTCTGCCCTTGTCATTAAAGTCGCATTGTACTTCTTTTTTGCCAATATAAAAATCAGGAATTTCATCAACAAGTTCACTTAAGGATAATGAATTCTCAATTAGAAAATCTAATATTATTGTGAGTGCAGATATACCATCAAAATTTAGTATATATTGCATCATATTATCATGGCTTTTATCTGCTTTAAGCATTTCATTCATTATACTTGATGCAGACAGTTTAGTTCTTATTACGTTTGCTTCATGTTGTTTGGCTATGTCTTCAATTGCTGTAGTTGTGTTATATGGGACAACAAGAGTTTTTGTTTTTCCTGATTTTAGAGCAATAAGTGCCGATAATATTATATATTTTTCTTTATTTAATGCTCTTCCAAGATTATCGATTAAAGTCAAAGCTTCTCCATTAGAGCTAATAATAGCACCTATATCCGCCTGTTTATCTTTTACAATGTTTGAAAGATAATTTATGTAATTATCCATTGTTTTATAATTTTTAGCTGAATAATTACATTCAACTTGACAGCCCATTTGTTCAAGCATAGATAAGGATATAGATAAAACATTATCTGATGGAGAGGAAATAATTAATTTAGGTCTTTTACTTTTAATTTCAATTAGATTTTTAATGCTGTTTAAGTTATTTAAAATGTAGAGAGATGAAAAGTTTTCAACGCTTATTATTGGTTTTATTAAGTTAGAGTTACAGCGTTGAAAATCCTCTCTGATATATAGCTGTTCTATTTTTTTTTCGGTATTCCTATCAATATTTCCTCCATTTTCATTAATAAATTCGATGTGAACTATATCTTTATTTATAAAATCTGAGCTTATATGTACTCCGCCTGAGGCATTATAAAATCTAACTGCAAATCTATTTATGGGCATTATTGCATTGCTAATATTAATTGCCTCTATGCCAGCAGAAGATATACCAGAAAGAAGAGAATTTTTTAAAAGGTTTGATGTATCAGAACCATCAGAACTTACAATTATAGGAGCATCCTTTTTTATAACGGATGCAAAGGCGGAACCGATTAGCGATGTAAATTCAGAAGTTATTTCTACGTTAAAAGTCCCTGATATGCCACGGTTTCCAAATAGAGTTTTTGATGCTCTTGTTCCCCAAACTAGATTCTTGTTTATGATGGTGTCTTCCTTTATCTTTTTAAAAGGCCAGATTTTTATATCCGGCTTTATAGTTACTCTTTCTGATATATAACATTCATGGCCTATTACAGAGCCTTCAAAAAGGTTTGAACTATCTAGTATTTCAACTTTATTGCATATAATAGTTCCTCTGCACTGAACCTTTCTTCCAATATGGGTGTTATTCCATATTATGCTTCTTTTAATGCTTGTATTTTCATCTATTATACAGTTATCGCCTATTATAGTATAACTATCTAATAGTACATTGTTTTTAACAGTACAATTACTACCTATCAATATAGGTGGATTTAATACAGCCGTATTAGAAATTACGGTATCTTTTCCTATAAATATATTAGGGGATATTTCATTGTAATTCTTTTTTACATTTACTAAGTTCCTTAATATATCAAAATTTGTTTCTCTATAGGAGCATAAATCACCTATGTCAGACCAATATCTATCAGTTATATAGCCATACATAGGAATATTATCCTTTAAAAGTTTTGGGAAAAGATCTTTGCTAAAATCGAAGGCATCTCCTTTTTTATAATAATTAAAAACCTCAGGTTCTAATATATAAATTCCGGTATTTACAGTGTCGCTAAAGACTTCTCCCCAACTTGGCTTTTCAAGAAATCTTAGTATTTTTCCATTTTCATCAGTTATTACAATACCATATTCAAGAGGTACAGATTCTTTTTTCAATATTAAAGTTGCTATTGATTTTTTTTCTTTATGAAAATTTATTGCTTCGTTTATATTTATATCTGTTAAAGCATCACCGCTTATAACTATGAATGTATCATCAAGGTATTCTTTTGCATTTAAAACACTTCCTCCTGTTCCAAGGGGTGTTTTTTCAATAAAATAATTAAGGTTTATTCCGAATTCTTCACCATATCCA
The DNA here is from genome assembly GCA_026417075.1 of Caloramator sp. Classification (GTDB taxonomy): domain Bacteria; phylum Bacillota; class Clostridia; order Clostridiales; family Caloramatoraceae; genus Caloramator_B. Next base: position 17,116 of record JAOADY010000082.1, on the reverse strand, counting down.
AAATAGTCTGTTATTGAAGAAGGAAGATAATAAAGGGTAGCTGCAATATCCTTAATATTGTAATTTTTTAAAAGGTTTATTATATGTTCCATAACAGGTATATTTATTATAGGCACCATAGGTTTTGGAATTCCACTTGTTACAGGTCTTAGCCTTGTGCCTTCACCGCCAGCCATTATAATAGCTTTCATGGACTTTACCTCCCTATATTTGTTGTCTTTAAATCGATATCAATCAAGATGGAATGATTAGTTAGGAGAAATTTAATGAGCATTAAATATTTTTCCCTGGGAAGGTTTAAATTATTACTCTTTTATCCTTTCCATTTAAAGACAACAATACCTATAATCATAATTATTACTCCCAGTATTTTAGTGATGTGAAAGTTACATCTTTCAGTTCCAAAAAGTCCACAGCAATCGATAATTGCAGCTGTGATAAGCTGTGTTATTAAAATAACAGAAACAGCATAGGCAGGGCTTAGCATCTTCATACCTTTCATAACTGTAAAAATAATAAAAACTCCTAATATTCCACCAGCAAGATAAATTTTATTAACATCTATTATTTTTTTTATATCTCCGTCTTTATAAAATAAAAAAACTAAAAGAGTAATTAAAAAACCTGTTCCCTGAACTATCATATTTATTGTCCAAAGGCCTATTTTTTCACCGGCTCTCGTATTGAACACGCCTTGTATACTCATTAAAGCGCCAGCAATTGCAGAAAAAACAATTCCAAGTAAATTTTTGCCCAATTTATCACCTCATAAATTAGTTTAACCAATTTTTAATTTAATATATTTTAAAGGATGGTTATAAAAAGATAAGAAAAAGAGAAGGCAGATTGAGAAAATAAATGAAATTAAATAACATATGAACTTTTGAATGATAAAGATATGAAAATTTTATAATTGTTGATCTATGAATAGAAAAAGATTTTAAGAGCTTTTTTAAAAGATTGATATAAAGCAAAAGCTCCCTAAATGGGAGCTTAATTTGCGTTATTACTTTCTGAAGGATCTGTTTTCGTTGTTTCTTCTTTGCTGCTTTCTTGCTTTTCTGCACTCAGGGCATCTTAATGGTTCGTTTTCAAAGCCCTTTTCTTTGTAGAAAGCCTGTTCCCCTTCTGTAAAAATGAATTCTTTTCCGCAATCTTTGCATACTAATGTTTTGTCTGCCATTTTCAAAAACCTCCTAAATTTGGGATTAGGGATTTAACGACTCAAAGACTCATACTCCCAAACTGAGGAGGATGGGGTCTTGGCTGGTTAAATCTCTATTAATTTTTATACTAATTAATTTTATCATAAAATATATTTGTTTTCAATTATATAGTTATAAATTTTTATATTTTTTAGCTGAGAATATATAATAATAAAAGCTTTGAAGTATTTAATATTGCGTCCTTATGTGTTCTTTCATAGCTGTGGGAAGCAAATACACCAGGGCCGATAAGACCCGTTTTTAAATCGTATCCTGAGGATAGGGCTGTGCTCGCATCAGAACCATAATGGGGATAAATATCTATTTTGTAATCTATGTTGTTTTTGATACAAATATTAACAAGTTTCTTTCTAAGTTCATAATCATAAGGACCATGGGAATCTTTAGCACATATACATACAGCATATTCGCTTGAATTTTGTCCCTCTCCTGGAGCTCCCATATCCACAGCTATAAATTCTACCGTATTTTCTGGGATTGATGCAGCAGCTCCGTGGCCAACCTCTTCATAATTGCTGAAGAAAAAATTAGTTGTATATGGTAAATTAATTTTATTATCAATTATGTATTTTATAACTCCAAGGATTATTCCTGCACTTGCTTTATCATCAAGGTGTCTTGATTTTATAAATCCACTTTCTGTTAATGTTGTTCTTGTATCGAAAAATATAAAATCTCCAACGTTAATACCAAGCTTTTCGATATCCTCTTTGTTTTTCACTTTTTCATCTATTATAATTTCCATATTTTCAATTTTTCTCTCGATTTGACCTGCATCGCTGTGTATATGAATAGAAGGTTTTACAGTGAGAATTGTACCTGAAAATCTCTTTCCTTCGCATGTTTCTATTATGCAGTTTTCACCTTCAATAGAATTTAAGATATATCCTCCTATTTTGTCAAAGGATATTCTTCCGTTTTCCTTTATTGATTTTACCATGGCTCCTAAGGTATCCACGTGGGCAGATATTGTTCTTTGATTTTTATTATCCTTTCCTTCAATAGTTGCAATAAGAGCTCCTTTATTTGTGATTATATAGTTTATGCTTAAATTTTTTATTATATTTTCTATATAAATTATTGCTTCTTTTGTATATCCGCTCGGACTTGGAATGTTTGCAAGATCAACTATGCTTTTTACTATATAATCTAAGTATTTTTCCATTTTATCACCTCTAAAATATATTTTTTAATAACAGCAAAAAGGCAAAGATTTTTATTTCTTTGCCTCAACTTTAAATTCAAAACTCATATCGATTCCACCTGCAGCTACCTTTTCGACAAGAAGCTGAAGCTCTTTTGGAGTGTTTATTTTTGCATGAATTATAAAAGCTTTTGCTTCGATATCTCCGTTTATAGATTTTGATTCAGTATAGTATTTAATATTATTTTCTTTTAATTCTTCTTCAATCATGTCTATGTCTTCTTTATATGAAGAAATCATTGAAGCTTTAATATAATCAAACATAAACTCACCTTATTCTATTATAATCTGGTTGTAGGTTTTTTTGCCCTTTCTAACAAGCATCTTCCCATCTTTAAACATACTTTCATCAGCAACAGCATCTATATCGGTTATTTTTTCATCGTTTACATAAAGTCCTCCCTGCTTTATAAGACGCTTTGCTTCAGTCTTTGAAGGAACTATTGAAGCCTCAAAAAGTATGTCAACAAGCTTTGAACCTACAAGGCTTTTTGATATTGCTGAAGTGGGAACGTGCTCTAGCGCTCCGCCTGATCCAAATAGCGCTTCAGCGGCTTTTTTAGCCTTTTCAGCTTCTTCTTCACCATGGACTATTTTAGTTATTTCGTAAGCAAGAACCTTTTTAGCTTCATTGATTTCTTTATCCTTTAAAGAACCAAGCCTTTTAACTTCATCCATAGGAAGAAAAGTTAAAAGTGCGAGACACTTTTCTACATCTGCATCATTAACATTTCTCCAGTACTGGTAAAAATCATAGGGAGATGTTTTTTCAGGGTCGAGCCATACAGCGCCTTTTTCTGTCTTACCCATTTTTTTACCTTCGCTTGTTGTAAGAAGAGTAAAGGTCATTCCAAAGGCAGGTTTAGATTCCTTTTTGCGAATTAATTCAACGCCAGCGATGATATTAGACCATTGATCATCTCCTCCAAGCTGCATTACGCATCCATATCTTTTATTAAGCTCAAGGAAATCGTAGCCTTGCATTATCATGTAGTTGAACTCGAGGAAAGTCAATCCTCTTTCCATCCTTTGTTTTACAGATTCTGCTGTTAGCATCCTGTTAACTGAAAAGTGCACACCAATTTCTCTTAAAAATTCTATGTAATTAAGATTTAAGAGCCAGTCAGCATTATTTACCATTATAGCTCTGTCGTTAGAAAAATCTATAAACTTTTGCATCTGCTTTTTAAAACATTCTGCATTATGATTTATTTCTTCCTTAGTCATCATTCTTCTCATATCAGATTTTCCAGTAGGATCTCCAACCATTGCTGTACCGCCGCCTAAAAGTGCAATAGGTCTGTGACCTGCCTTTTGCATATGGGACATTACCATAAGCTGAAGAAAGTGACCAACGTGAAGGCTATCAGCAGTAGGGTCAAATCCTATATAGAAAGTTACCTTTTCCTTTTCAAGAAGTTCTTTTATTTCATCCTCATGGGTTAGCTGTGCAATGAATCCTCTTTCCTTTAAAACATCAAAAACAGACATTTACGAAACCTCCTATGAGTATAAATGATTATTTCAGTATATTTTACCAGATAATATTAAAAGTTTCAAATATAGATTTTTCAAGGATTATAATTTCTATCGATATGTATTTTTATATTATAATTGGGGTGAGAATGTAATATTTTTTCTTTAATAGAATTTACAAGTATTTCCTCTTCTTCTTTTTTTACATTTTGAGAAACTACGATATCAAACAATAAATTTCTATAGTTGCCTTCGCCTACAATTCTAAAGTCGTGCATAGATATTATATCGGGAAAATCCTTTAATATATTATTTATTTCATTTTTAGTTTCATTAATTAACTGATTATCAACATTTACAGGATCCATATGTATAACAAGGAAAATATTCAATTTTTTTGAGATTTCATTTTCAGCTTTGTCTATTATTTCGTGGGCTTCCATAACTGGTATATTAGAAGGTATTTCAGCGTGTATGGATGCCATATATTTATCAGCGCCATAGCTGTGGATAATAAGGTCGTGGGTGCCGATAACTCCTTTGTAACTCATAAGTTCTTTAATTATTGAATTAACAAGTTCAGGCTCAGGAGCTTCTCCAAGAAGAGGACTTATTGTATCCTTTGTAAGATTGTATCCTGCGAACAATATGAAAAGAGATACGACAAATCCCATATAACCATCTATAGGGAAGGAAATATATTTTGACAGTAAGAGGGATAGAGCAACAGTTGATGTTATTATTACATCGCTAAAGCTGTCCAGAGAAGTAGCATTAAGAGTGCCTGAGGATATATGAGAGTTTAGCTTTTTATAAAAGCTTCCAAGCCAAAACTTAAGACCTATAGATAAAATAAGTATTAAAAATGATGTTAATTCAAATGATAATCTCACAGGGTGAAGAATTCTTCCTATAGAGTCTTTTACAAACTGAAGGCCAACAAATAAAACCATAAAAGATACAATAAGACCAGCTATGTATTCACCTCTTCCGTGACCAAAGGGATGCTCCTTGTCAGCTGGTTTATTTGCTATTTTAAAACCTATAATTGTAACAATTGAAGAACCTGTATCAGAAAGGTTATTGAAGGCATCTGCAGTTATAGCAACGCTGTTTAAAAGAGTACCAATGATAAATTTAACAGCAAAAAGTATAATGTTAACAAATATGCCGACAATTCCTCCGAGATATCCATATCTTTGTCTATCATCTTTTTTAGATTCTGGTATAAACTTTTTTATTATGTAATTGCTAAGCATAATATCACTCCGATTTTTTATATTTGAAAAAATTAATAAATATATTATAACATATTATTCAAAAAATACTAATTTACTATTAATTCTTAAATTGTAGTATAATCATAATATAGGAGGTGGTATTTTGTATAAAGAAGTTGATTTTTTTGAATATTCAAAGGATATTTTAAAGCAAATTGAAAGGGGAGCTTTTCTTACTGTAAAGCATGGTGAAAAGGTTAACACCATGACAATAGGATGGGGGAGCTTGGGAAGTATATGGCATAAACCTGTTTTTATTGTTTTAGTTAGAGGCTCAAGATATACTTATGAAATAGTTGAAAAAGCAGAGGATTTTACAGTAAGCTTTCCTTTAAAAGGACAGCTTAAAGAAGAACTCATTGGTTGTGGAACAAAATCTGGAAGAGATATAGATAAATTTAAAGAATTTAATCTTAAAACAAGAGAAGGTATTTCAGTTAAAACTCCAATAATAGATGACTGCGACTTTCATTTTGAATGTAAAATTATTTATAAGCAAAAGATGGATGAAAATAAACTTTCTGATGAATGGATTAAAAAGACATTCTATAACAATGGAGATTATCATTATGTATATTATGGAGAAATTTTAAAATCATACATCAAAGAATAAATGAATGGGGGATTTAATAGTGAATTATGAAGAAAGGATATTAGAAGAAATCATATCCTTACAACCTGTATTTTGGGAAAATAAAAAGAAGAAGGATAGTAATGTTCTTAAAGAAATGGAATTATCCTATGAAGATATTATTGATGCTGAAAAGAGATTAAGACGATTTGCGCCTTTAATAAAAAAACTTTTTCCTGAAACAGAGGATGGAATAATAGAATCCCCACTAATAGAAATATGCGATATGAAAGATGAATTAGAGGAATTATATAATAAGGATATAAATGGGAGATTATTTTTAAAATGTGACAGTCATTTAAAAGTTGCAGGTTCAATAAAAGCAAGAGGAGGAATATATGAAGTTTTAAAGCATGCTGAAAATCTTGCAATTAAAGAGAATCTTTTATCTTTAGATGATGACTATTCAAAACTATCGGATGAAAAATTTAAAAAGTTTTTTTCAAATTATAAAATAGCAGTAGGTTCAACGGGAAACCTTGGACTTAGCATAGGTATAATATCGGCAGCTCTTGGATTTAAAGTAACTGTTCATATGTCGAGGGATGCAAAGGAGTGGAAGAAAAATCTTTTAAGACAAAAGGGAGCAGTTGTTATAGAGCATAGCGAAGATTACAGCAAGGCTGTAGAAAAAGGAAGAGAAGAATGTTTAAAGGATGACAGGGCGTATTTTATCGACGATGAAAATTCAAAGGACTTGTTTTTAGGTTACAGCGTAGCGGCACTTAGACTTTTCAATCAGTTAAAAAAGGAAGGAATTACAATAGATGAAAAACATAAGTTGTATGTATATCTTCCGTGTGGTGTTGGAGGTGCTCCTGGCGGTATAACCTTTGGATTAAAGCATATTTTTAAAGATAATGTACATTGTTATTTTGCTGAGCCTACTCATTCGCCCTGTATGCTTTTAGGCCTACTTACAGGTAGACATAGCAGTATTCATGTAAAAGATTATGGAATTGATAATATTACAGAAGCTGACGGCCTTGCAGTAGGTTCTCCATCTAAACTTGTATGTAAAATTGCTGATAAACTGATTGATGGAATTTATACTATAGACGATGATGAACTTTTTAAACTATTATTTTTAATCAACCAATCTGAAAAAATAAAGGTTGAGCCCTCTGCAGTTGCAGGACTTTTAGGACCGACGATGGTAAATTCTGATGAAAATTCTATACATATAGCCTGGGCAACAGGAGGACTGTTTGTTCCTGAAAATTTATATAATAATATGGTTTATAAAGGAAAAGAACTTTTGAATAAATAATACTTGTAATGTATAAATATATATGATAAAATCAACAATAATAAAACGAAACCTCAAGTAGAGGTGCTGCAATTAATAGTAGTCTGTGGAGCTGGCTGCAAAGAAACAGATGAAAGGAATTGTGGCCGAAGGGGATGGGAGCCGGACCATCTTGCCTGGCATTATACAAAATATGTATAATGCTGTCACCAAATGGTGGAGCGCTACAGGGGTTGTTTAAGTGCATTTATGCAGCTTAGGCAAATCCTAGCTGCTTATTTTTTTAGGAGGTATATTATGAGCATTATTGTACAAAAGTATGGAGGAAGTTCAGTAGCAACGATTGAAAAGATTAAAAGGGTTGCCGATTGCATAATTGAAAAAAGAAAACAAAATCACAAGATGGTAGTAGTTGTTTCAGCGATGGGAGATACAACAGATGATTTAATATCTATGGCAAGAAATATTTCAACTCATCCTGATAAAAGAGAACTTGATGCCTTATTATCAACAGGAGAAATGGTTTCTAGTTCCCTTCTTGCAATGGCTATCATTGAAAAAGGTTTTGAAGCTGTATCCTATAATGCTTTTCAAATTAAGCTGAAAACCGATGGAGCCTATGGCAAATCGCTTATTAAGGAAATAGATACAAAGCTTATAGAAAAATCATTAAATGAAGGAAAAATAGTCGTTATTGCAGGTTTTCAGGGTATTTCCTATGAAGGGGATCTAACAACTCTTGGAAGGGGAGGTTCAGATACGACTGCTGTTGCCCTTGCTGTAAAACTTAAAGGTGTTTGTGAAATTTATACGGATGTTGATGGAATTTACAGTGTTGATCCTAGATTATATAGCGATGCAAAAAAACTTGATAAAATAAGCTATGAAGAGATGCTTGAACTATCGAGTCTTGGTGCCCAAATTATGCACTCCCGTTCCGTTGAGCTTGGACAAAAATATTCCATACCAATATACGTTGGACTTAGTTGTAGCGATATAAAAGGAACTTATATAATGGAAGGTGATAATATGGAAAGTAAACCAATAACAGGAATAGCAGTTTCGGATGATGATATTTCAATAACTATAAAAGATGTTAAATACGATATAAACCTTTTAGCATCAATATTTGAAAATATTGCTCAAAGAAAAATAAACGTTGATATGATAAGCCAGACATCACCAATCGATGGTTTTGTAAATATTTCTTTTACAATACCTAAAAATGATAAAGATGAATGCATAGATGTGTTAAAGGAATTTGGATATAACACTTTTATAGTTGATGAAAATATTACAAAATTTTCAGTTGTAGGAATTGGGATGAAGACTACATCAGGAGTTGCTGCAAGGCTTTTCAAGGTATTTTCAAATAATAAAATAGAGGTAAAATTAATTACAACTTCTGAAATAAGAATTACTTGTGCAATTAAAAATGATGATAAATTAAAAGCTGTTGAGCTTATTGCAAAGGAATTTAATCTATAATTTTATGTAGAATTATATCAAAATAGTGCTAAAAATGATATAATATATTTGCAGTATAAGATATGGGAGGATATAAAAAATGAACAAAAATTTAGCAAAAATAGCAGCAATAATTATATCATCGGCACTATTAACATCCTGTGCAATTAATACTGAGGCTAAAATATCAAATCAAATAAAACAAGAGAGTAGTAAAATTCAAAATACCTCTTCAAATATTGCTGAAGATACTAAGGACAAGCATGAAAATAGTTCAGTAAAACCTAATGAAGCAGGAAAGATAATGATTCTTATGTACCATGATATTGGACCAAAAGAAGGGGAATGGGTAAGAACACCTGAAAATTTTAAAAAGGATCTTGAAACTCTTTATAAAAAAGGTTATAGATTAATTAGTATTAAGGATTATATTAATGGAGATATAAATATACCAAAAGGAACATCTCCTGTTGTTATTACCTTTGATGATGGTACATTAGGTCAGTTTAATATGATAAAAACAAATGAAGGTTATACAGTAGATCCAAACTGTGCAGTTGGAATACTTGAGGATTTTTATAAAAATCATCCTGATTTTGGAATGAAAGCTACATTTTATGTATATTATCCAGTTCCCTTTAGACAAAAGGATTTAATAGATTTAAAATTTAAACATTTAATAGAAAATGGGATGGATATTGGGAATCATGCCTATAACCATGAAAATTTAAGAAATCTCAGCCTAGAGGATATTCAAAAGGCTTTGGGTAAAAATGTTTATGAAACTAAAAAGCATATTCAAGACTATGAAGTGGACAGCCTTGCACTTCCCTATGGTATAAAACCAAAGCTTCAAAATCTTAAGCAATATGTTATAAAAGGAGAGTATTTAAACATAAAATATGAAAATAAAGCTGTACTTCTTGTAGGTTCTAATCCTGCATATCCAATTTATAGTATAAAAACCAAAGTAGATGCTATACCAAGAATTAGGGCAAGCGAGATGAATACTTATGGTACAGGGCTTTATGACTGGTTAGAATATTTTGATAAGCACCCAGAGGAGAGATATATAAGTGATGGCAATATGAATACAATTAGTGTTCCAATAAACAAAGAAAAGGATATAAATAGAGATAAAGTTAATGGAAAAGAAATTATAGTTATAAAATAATCTGCTTTTATATTTTACCCCCTAATACTGCGAAATGATACTATTTATTAGCCTGTATTAGGGGGTTGAAGATTTTATAATATATTATTATAAAAAATAAGCATTAAAAATAAGTAGATGCTCTATGTGATTTTTTTGAAAATCATGGATTTTTCTTTATGATATTGATTTTTTGATTTATAATTTTAATGGAATTTTTAACATAGGAAGAGGTGCTTGAATTGAAGTTTATTATTCCAGCTTTAGTAGGTGCATTAATAGGTTATATAACTAATTATCTTGCTATTAAAATGCTTTTTAGGCCTTATGAGGAGGTTAAAATCTTTGGAATTAAAATTCCATTTACTCCTGGACTTATACCCAAAGAAAAAAGAAGAATAGCCAAAAGTGTTGGGGACGCAGTAGGAATTCATCTTCTAACTGCTGATACTATAGTTGAAACTCTTTTTAGTGAAAGGGTAAAGGATGAAATTTCAGGTTATATAGAAAAAAAATTATTAATAATAAAGCAAAGCAATAAAAAAATAAGAGATATAATAGAAAGCAATGGTGTAGTATATGAAAATATAAAACTAAAATTAAGCAAGAAAATATCAGAATTCACTTTAAAAACTATAAAATCTAATTATTCAAAGGATAAAGCAGGAATTGTTATTGAAAAATTTATTGTTGAAAAATTTGATTGTATAATCAATAGTTCATTAGCTGAAAAGGTTCTTGAAAATTTTGGATTATTACTTGAAAGAACAATAGATAAGTCAAAAAATCATTTAAAATTTAAAGCATTTCAATGGTTAAACAGCCTTAAGAATGATGAAAGAGCTATAATACAAATAATACCTTCAAATATAATAAATAACATAAAAATCTCTATTTCTCAAAATGGTGATAAACAGGCTAAATTTTTAATTGAAATAATAAGCAGGAAAGAAACAAGGGAAGAAATTAAAAAATACATATCGCATATTATTGAACAAAACTTTGGTAAATTTGTTACTATGCTTATATCTGCTGATTATGTATCGGAAAAAATACTCTTATCCCTTGAAGGGTTTTTAAATGATTCTAATAATCATGTTAAAATTTCTGATTTATTTTTAGATGCCTTTGATAAAGTTCTTGAAGTTAAAGTATCTAATGTTATGGCTTTTAGTTCTGATGAAACTAATATTAGATTAGCGGATGAATTAGTTGAAAAAGCAACAGAATTTATTTTAAATGAAGATAGTATAAGCGTAATAAAAGAGGCTGTAAAAGAATATGTTACATCAAACAAGCAAGAAATAGGAAAAAGCATTAAAGATTTTATATGCGATTTTATAGAAGTGCAAATTGAATCAAAGACATTTATTAATTTATTAAATAAATTAAATATGTATCTAATAGATTTTATTGGTAATATTTCATTGTCAGATTTATGTATAGATTTAAATATAAGTACGATAATAAAATTTACTGAATATGTAGGAGATAACTTTGGAGAGTTTATAAAAGATAAGACCTCTTCGATTGTAGAACTTATAGATATTCCGTCTATGGTGGAGAGCAGAATAAACAGCTTTGATCCACAGTTTGCTGAAAAGGTAATAATAGAAGTTGCAAACAAGGAACTTAAGGCCATAACGTGGTTAGGGGCACTTCTTGGAGGAATTATGGGAATTCTGACGCCGCTTTTAAATATTATGATTAATAAATAAATTAGATTTTATAAAAAGATTAAAGGTTTATTAATTTGTCTATTTAAAGCTTTCAAAAAAGATAATATGTTTGGATTAAAGTAGAGCCCATAATACTGCTAAGGACAATATTAAGTGAATTTTAGAAGTTCTTGATGAAGTTGATGTAGAAAATTTTAAAACTTTTGGTTGTTTGAGCGTAGCGAGATTTCAAAAGTTTTTAATTTCCAAAGAAACAAGACTTAGAACTTCTAAATAAACGGTGACGATTGTCTATGCAGTTATGGGCTCTAGAACTTTTATAAAGCATTATTTACAAATATTTATTAAATAATTAATAATACTAAATTAATGAAGGTATTCTAATATAAACTTATATATATAAATTATAGAAAATATACAAAATCATAAGTTGAATATTTTATAAGATAATTTTCGCAATCTATTTTAATATTTTTATAAAGGATTGATTCTTTAATAAGATAAGATAGCTTTGTTACGGTATTCTTCTTGCACGGTTGAAGTCACTTCTTGTAAGAGGAGATATTTTAATAACGTCTCCTGTTCTTGGAGCGTGAATAAAGCAATTGTCTCCCACATAAATTCCAACGTGATGAATTGGATTACCGAAAAATACAAGATCCCCTGGTCTTAATTCATCTCTTGAAACTGGTATACCTTGCGTTGCCTGATCTCTTGATACTCTATATAAATTTTTACCAAAGTGGGCAAAAACATATTTTGTAAAGCCAGAGCAGTCAAATCCATCAGGAGTTTCTCCACCCCATACGTATCTTACACCTAAAAATTTCATGGCATAGGCTACAACTGCATTGCTACTGTAGCTTGCAGTACTTTGATTAGCATATTTTTTCTTCAATGCGGCTATTTGCTTTTTAGTAGCTTCTATATCCTTTTGATATTGAGCAATTCTTGCTGCATAGTATCTTCTTCTTTGTTCAAGCTGAACAATTAATCTTTGTTGTTCAGCTTTTTTAGCGTTTAAAGATTGAAGTTTCTTTTGATTTTCAGCCTTTAACGAGGCGAGTTTATTTTTTTCGGCAACAAGTTTTTCTTTTTCTACTACTATTTTTTCCTTTTTGTTTTTTAAGTCTTTTATAAGATTGTTATCATAGATAACAATTTTTTTTATCATATCATATCGGGCAAGAAAATCGCTAAGGTTTTTTGAAGATAGGAGTATATATAAATAACCCATGTTGCCGTTCATATAAAGAACTCTCATTCTTTGATTAAATATCTTTTGTTCCTTTTCAATATCCTTTTGAGCAGCTTTTATGTTTTTCTCAACAATTGAAATATTTTTCTTTGTTTCATGTATTTTATTATTTAATTCATTTATTTGATTAAAAATATCTTCAATTTGTCCATCTAAAATTTCAATATTGCTTTCCATTTGATCTAATTGTCGTAAAATTTCATTGTATGTATTTCGACTTCGCTGAAGTTTTCTTTGCTGAGTTCTTAATCTATTAGAAAGTGGTGTTGCAAAGGTTGTAGATGATAAAAAAACTGACAATATTATTGATATAATGAAAGTATTGTATATTTTTTTCAAGCTTGTCCCATCCCTTCAGAAAAATATTATGTATAAAAAAACATCAACATGTCGTATAATTATATAAAATAATTATAACATTAGTATTTAATAAAATCAAAATAGCAAATAATGGTTATATTTGACAAATTAAATATAATGATGATAAGAATTTATATTCGGTGGTGTATTATGTTAAATGAATTACAAAAACATCAAATAATAAAAAATATTCCTGTAGGAGTTATTGCTATAGATGCTGAAAGAAAAATACAAGAAATAAATGAAAAGGCGAAGGAAATATTTGGTATTAAATATAAAATAGAGATTGGTCATGAAGAAGGAAAAATTGAAGAGGGGGATTTAGTTATTATTGGGGATAATTCTATTGGACTTGATGATGGAGGACTTGATGATGATGATTTTAAAAGTTTGGGAATAAAAGAGAAAATTAAAAAAGGTTCTGCATTTGTTTATATAGGAAAATATAAAATTGGAGGAGAATATAGATATAAAGATATACAAAGTGGAGAAATTTTAAGTTTAGAAAAATATATTTCCGGTAAACAATGTAAAGTGGAAATAAATTTTTTAAATAAGATAATAGATATTAAAGTTGATGGGAAGCAATTTCCATATAAATATATTAAAGGAATTGGACATATTGTTATATTAGACGGAAAAAGTGGAAATATAAAATTTTATCAAAGTAAAGGATATAGTGTAAGAAAAGAAGATTTAAAAAGTATTTTAAATGGAAGAACTTTTATGAAAAAGTTTTCAGGTTTAGATATGGAAACAGATGTTATTGGAGAAAAAATAATAGATGTTTTAGGGATTTCATCAGGTATTCAAAATTTAATAAAAGCTGCTGAAGGTAGAGAAATAAATTTTATAAATCAATATGATGAAATAAATGGGAGACCTGTGAGATGCAGCGTATATCAAATAAAGGAAAATGATAAAATTAATGGTGCATTCATATTGGTTGAAGATTTATCTGAAATAAATAAAATAATAAAGGAAAAGGAAGATATACTAAAAAAGCTTCTTGAAATTGAGGAGACGATATATGATCCCTTTGATTCTATTATTGGAGAGAGCAAAGTTATACAGGAATTAAAATTTTATTCAAAAAAAGCAGCTCTTTCGAATTCCACTATTCTTATTCTTGGAGAGAGTGGAACTGGTAAAAGCAAACTTGCACGGGCAATTCATGAGTATAGCACCAGAAAAGAAAAGAGATTTGTTGAATTAAATTGTGGTGCATTATCAGAAAATTTGCTTGAAAGCGAACTTTTTGGATATGAAAAAGGAGCATTTACTGGAGCAAGAAAGGAAGGGAAGAAAGGATTAATTGAAAGCGCACAGGGAGGGACTCTTTTTCTTGATGAAATATCTGAATTACCTTTAAACCTTCAGGTTAAACTACTTCATGTTCTTCAAAATAAAAAGTTTCTACCAGTTGGTTCCATAGAGCCTAAAGATATTGATGTAAGATTTATATGCGCTTCAAACAGAGACTTAAAGAAAATGGTAGATAATGGGCAATTCAGGGAAGATTTATATTATAGAATAAATGTTATTCCAATTTTAATTCCTCCTTTAAGAAATAGAAAAGAAGATTTATATCTATTAATTGAGTCTTTTTTAAGGAAAATAGCAAGGAAAGAGAATATTGATTACAAAGCTTTATCGGATGAAGCTTTTGATAAACTATATTCCTATGATTTTCCAGGAAATGTAAGAGAACTTGAAAATATTCTTGAAAGAGCAGTTAATATTTGTGAAGGAAACATAATTACTGAAAAGGAAATTATGATAAATTCTAATAAAGGAATATCAACAAAAACCTTAAAAGAAATTCTTGAAGATGCAGAAAAAAGAGCAATAATAAACTGCTTAAAAAAATATGATGGCAACAAAAATGAGGTTATGAAAGCCCTTGATATTAAAAAGACTTCTTTTTATGAGAAGATAAAAAAATACGGTATCAAACTTTAGTCCGAAAATGCGGAATAAAATCCGATAAATTGGAATTTAAAAATCTATTTTCAACTAATAATATAACTTAATGTATATTTGTGCTTTCCGATAAAGCGGACAAAAAAGCATACTTTAAATAATAAAGTCCTATTATACTAAAGGATTTGACTTTAGTATAATAGGACTTTATTTGGCATAGTTTTTGCGATAGTTAAAATAAAAAAACTTTGGAGGAAGCTATGTTAGGATACGATTTTTTAGATTACAATGAAAAGGGAAATCTTACTATATCCGGTTGTGACTGTATAGAACTTGCAAAAAAGTATGGAACTCCTCTTTATGTTATGAGTGAAGATGAGATAAGGAAGAGGTGTAAAGAAATCAGGGAAAATCATATTGAAAAATATAATGGTTTTGCAGTTTATGCAAGCAAAGCTTTTTTGAATAAAGAGATGTGCCGAATTATAAAAAGTGAGGGGTTAGGACTTGATGTGGTTTCGGGAGGAGAAATATATACAGCCTATTCTGCTGATTTTCCAATGGATAAAGTGATATTTCACGGAAATAATAAGACAATGGAAGAACTTGAGATGGCAATTAAGTATGGGGTGGGAAGAATTGTTGTAGATAATTTTTACGAGATAGAGTGTATTGAAGAAATTTTAAAAGTTGAAAATAGAAAAATTGATGTTCTTATAAGGATTACACCAGGAATCGATGGACATACACACGAATTTATTAAGACAGGGCAAATAGATTCTAAATTTGGTTTTTCTATTTTTGATGATAGTGCAGACAGAGCTTTTCAAAGATTATTAAATATTAAAAGTATAAATATAAAGGGCTTCCATTCACACATAGGTTCACAGCTTCAAGAAAATGAAATATACAAAAAAGAAATCAAAGTCCTTGCTTCTTATGTGAAAAAAATAAAAGATTTATATAGCTTTGAAGTTGATGAATTAAATGTTGGAGGAGGATTCGGAATATACTATGTTGAAGGCGATAAAAGAAGAAACATATCATATTTTACTGATGTTATTAATGAAACAGTAATATCTGAGTTTAATAAATTAAACCTTAAAAGACCTCTTATTATAATAGAACCAGGAAGATGGATTGTCGGGGAAGCAGGGATAACTTTATATACCATAGGATGCATAAAAGAAATTAAGGGTGTTAGAAAATATATAAGCGTAGATGGAGGAATGACAGATAATCCAAGACCACCTCTTTATGATGCTCAATATACTGCTGTTGTAGCTAATAAAAAAGATGAAAAGGATTACGAAATCGTTACTGTTGCTGGGAAGTGCTGTGAATCTGGAGATATTCTTATAAGAGATATAAAGCTTCCTAAAGTTAAAAGCAAAGATATATTAGCAGTGCTTAGCACAGGGGCCTATAATTACTCTATGGCAAGTAATTATAATAGGATGAGGAAACCGGCAGTGGTGATGGTCTCAAGTGGGAAAGATAGGCTGATTGTAAAAAGAGAAAGTTATGAGGATTTGATACGATATGATATTTAACAAAGTAAATTAATAAGCAGGGTTTTCCCTTGCTTATTAATTTTTTGTAACGAGTAAAATTATGGGACAAAAAATTAAATATATGTTAAGAAAATATCAACAATATAATGAAAATTTCAAATATACACACATTAACTTTGGAATAAACGTTATAATTATATGTATAAATATACATAATTATTTAAAAATAAGGCATATAATACCATACATAGAAAAAATCAGAATATAGTAAATGCAAGAACATGTTAAACTATTGGCAATTGCAAAACAATTCAAAATATATTATAATAATTTATGTTATATTATATTTATTCTATTTTATTTTATTTATTCTATTTAAAGGAGGAACTTATTTATGGAATCATTTGCAAAAATCATTTCTACAATTGACGGTTTCATATGGGGATGGCCGCTGCTTATTATGCTTCTTGGTACCCATGTATTTCTAACCTTTAGATTAAGGTTTATACAAAAGTATATAGGCAAGGCAATTAAGTTATCGGTAACAAAGGATGATTATGGTTCAGGGGATGTAAGCCAGTTTAGCGCACTTGCAACAGCTCTTGCTGCTACAATAGGTACAGGAAATATAGTTGGTGTTGCAACAGCAGTAGCATTAGGAGGACCTGGTGCAGTACTTTGGACATGGCTTACAGG
>JAOADY010000038.1 GCA_026417075.1 Caloramator sp. | reverse complement strand
TACACATACTGATTATAACAAATAGCAAAATCACCCTTCTCATTTCATCCCTCCTTACATATAATATATGCTTTTTATTTAAAATTAGACTTTATAAAAATAAGCTCTGCAAAATTGCAGAGCTTATTTTTATAAAGTTTCGGGCTCTTTTTTAAAATATACCCTTTTATCAGGAACAGCATTATCAGATATGTTCTTTTTAATTATACATATTTGCCTAAGTAAATCATCAAAGACAGCTTCGTCAACTTTATAATATAAAAACAAATCCTCTAAATTCCTTGCCGCCTCAAGTATTTTGGTATTTATTTCTAAAAATTTATCAAATTTTCCACTCTTTATAACATTAGTAAATTGTTCTACATCTATTTGTATCATTTCTACTACATCTTTTAAGTTTTCAAATACACCAGCACTCATAGGATAGGGTTTTATCCTTTGTAGAAAATACTTGTTCTTTAAATTTATATTATATGTATAACTTATTTCATATCCTTCAATATTAAATTTAACAAAGCATTGCTTGCCTAAAAAACAGGTAACATCTGCCCCCATCTGCCGTAGCATCATCTCCTGCATGGTCTCTTTTACATCAATATCTTTCATAATTACAACCCCTCCCTTATATTAGGCGTTTGCCTCTACAAAATTAATAATTCTTTACAAATACATTGTATTTTATTAATAAAACCAAAATTTTTAAAAATATTTATACACTCTTATCTTAATTGAAAAATCAATAAATAAATAGTAGATATTATTATAGAAAATATCATTATGGGAAAACCTATCTTTAAAAAGTCTTTAAAAGTTATTTTATACCCTTCTTTTTCCATAACCCCAACGGTTACAACGTTTGCTGAGGCACCAATTAGCGTTCCATTACCTCCAAGACAAGCTCCAAGGGACAATGCCCACCATAAAGGAGTTATATTCATATGAGATATAGCTCCAAGACCTTTTATAAGAGGAATCATAGTTGCAACAAAGGGTATGTTATCAAGAAAAGCAGAAAGTATTGCTGAGGACCATAATATTATTATTCCAGTTAAAGTTAAATTACCCTTTGTCAAGCTTACTATTGCCTTTGCAAGTATATCTATTATTCCGACTTCTTCCAAAGTACCTACTATTATAAAAAGAGATATAAAGAAAAATATAGTAGGCCATTCGATTTCAACTAATATTTCATCAACTTCAATTCCACTTATTAAAAGAAGTATAGCAGCTCCTGTAAGAGCAACTGTGGATGATTCATATTTTAAATGTTCATGTAAGAAAAAACCAATTAAAATAAAACCTAATACAAAAAGGCTTTTATATAAAAGCTTTTTATCAGTTATAGCTTTAAACTCATCAAGTTCCATAATTTGTTTTTTTAATTTATCATCAACTACAAGTTTATCTTTGTATACTCTCCTTATAATTATAACACTAAGCAAAAGAATAATAAAAGTTACAGGAAACAAATTTGTTATAAAATTTAGAAAACTGAGACCTGCCTCAGAACCAATCATTATATTAGGAGGATCTCCAATCAATGTTCCAGTACCACCAATATTAGATGCCAAAACTTCAGACATTATAAAAGGAATAGGAGATATTTTAAGAAGCTTGGAAATAACAAGGGTTATTGGAATCATAAGAAGTATAGTAGTAACGTTGTCTAAAAATGCTGATAAAACTCCCGTCATAATTCCAAAGAGAATTATTATTTTCATTGGCTCTCCCTTTGCAATCTTTGCTGTTTTTATTGCTATGTATTGAAAAAGTCCTGTTCGCTTTATTATCCCAACTACTATCATCATACCTACAAGTACTCCGATAGTAGTATAATCTATAAAACTTACGGCTTTTTTTTCATTTATAAATCTTATTATAAGAAGGAACATTGCACCTATCATTGCGGCAACAGTTCTATTTATTTTTTCACTAACTATAAATATAAATGTTATTACAAAAACTGCAATCGATATCATCTGTGTAAAATTCAAAATACCACTCCATTCTAATTAATGTTCCTGTATTATTTAATTTCCCCAATTACTTTTGTTTTATCACACTTTATACACCTTCTTTTTTATAAACTCACAAAAAAACATTATACTATAACGCTACATAATTTAGCAAAATTTTATATTAAGTTTTCAAAAAAGCCTCTGAAATATTTAAAGAAATTGTATCTAATACCAATAGAATTGAAAATACAAAACATCTGTAAAAGAGAGTTTCTATAAAGAATAATTGAATATAACGATAATAAATAAAATTTAAAGCCTATAATACTGCAAATAAAGCTTTTGTTTTATCAGTATTATAGGCTTTAATATTATCTAAAATTAATTCTTTTACAGTTATCTCCATTTACTAATTTTTTATTCTTTAACTGGCGCCTCTATAACTTTTTTTAAAGCTGGCTCTTCAACCGG
The DNA here is from genome assembly GCA_026417075.1 of Caloramator sp. GTDB lineage: Bacteria > Bacillota > Clostridia > Clostridiales > Caloramatoraceae > Caloramator_B. Next base: position 4,542 of record JAOADY010000038.1, on the reverse strand, counting down.
TTTTCCAACTAAGTATACCATAAGTCCTGTTGCTGCAATTGCTAAAGGTAAAACAATATAAACAGGAATTCCAAAACCAACAGGGATATATCCAAATAGTACTGTAATTATCGCAACTGATACTGAGTACCAAAGCTGAGTTTTGGTGTGATCCATATGGTCGCAGGCTGAACCCATTGAAGATAGTATCGTTGTATCGGATATAGGCGAGCAGTGATCGCCAAATATAGCCCCGGTTAAAACTGCTCCTGCACACATTACAACATAATTTTGGTCAGGAGATATAGCATAGGCAAGAGGTATTGCAAGAGGCATTAAAATTCCCATAGTTCCATAGGAGGTGCCCGTTGCAAAGGATATTATAGCCCCCATTATAAATATAATAGATGGAAGTAAAAACTTAGGTATAGCATCTGAAAGTATAGATGTTAAAAATCTTGCTGTGCCAAGTTCCTTTATAACTCCACTTAAAGACCAGGCAAGCAGAAGTATAACCCCTGTTATAATAAGGGATTTCATCCCCTGTATCCATGTATCTATAGCCTCATTTAAAGTAAACATTTTCTTAGATATTCCCATAATCATAGCAACTATACAAGCAAATAGTGCCGATTGGAAAAGAACAACGCTGGCATCTGATGCCCCAAAGGCTTCTCTTATAGCATTGAAAGAAACCGGAGAAGTTGTCAATAGATTTATAAGTTCCTTATCTTCTCCTGCCATAATAGCATTATATCCGTTATAATAAAATCCCAAAAAAGCACCTATAATTAAAACTCCTATTGGTATAATAGCATTCCAAATGCTAAGCCTTATTCCCTCCTTTGGTTCAAGACCTGTAGCCTCAGATGAAACCATAGGCTTTGCATTATCTGATAAAACTTTTCCTTCAAGCCTTGCTCTTCTTTCTGCTTTAAGCATAGGTCCGAATTCCCTTAAAAATAGAGCTGTAAATACAATAAAGATTAATATTAATATGTTATAAAATCTATAAGGAATTGTTGAAACAAATATACCATAGGCATTTATATTCTGACCAATTCCAACATAAGCATCTTTTATTAAACTTATTTCATATCCAACCCAAGTTGAAATAAGGGCTATACCAGCAATAGGTGCTGCTGTTGCATCAACTATAAAAGATAGCTTTTCCCTCGATATTTTTAGCTTATCAGTAACAGGTCTCATAATAGGTCCTACAATAAGTGAGTTTGCATAATCATCAAAGAAAACAAATATGCCTAAAAGCCATGTTATAAGCTGAGCACTTGTAGGAGTTTTTGCTTTTTTAGCAAGACTTTCAGCAATTGCCCTTGCTCCTCCCATTTTTGATACTAAAGCAATAAGCCCTCCAATTGCAAGACATTGAAGTATTATACCTGCATTCCATGGATCAGCAAGGCTTGAGAGTATTCTTCCAACAAACATTAAAAAAGCTTGAAATATTGCATTTAAAACATTATTTCCACCTATATTTAGCAAAAATGTTCCTGAAAGTACACCTATTGTAAGAGATAATACAACGTTTTTAGTTATAAAAGCAAGTACTATTGAAATAAGAGGCGGTAGAAGGGTTAAAAATCCAAACTTTTGTGCGTTTTCAGCAGATGGATTACCCTCTGCAAAAGCTAAAGTCACAGATAAAATTAAAAATAAGATTGTAAAAATAAGAACTTTGTTTTTTCTTTTCATTTTTCTCCCCCTAAAAATAATTTTAATTACGGAGGAGAGACCATCAAAACAAAAACCCTTGAGAATCACTCAAGGGCACAAACATACTACAGCATGCCTGTTTTTGAATGATAGCTCTCCACAAATAAAATTTGTGACAGTCCTGCATATATTCTATACAGAACCAGCTATACAGCCTTAAAGCATCAGCCGTATGCTTCGGCGGAATTTCCTTTCCTGAAGCCTCATCGTGCTTACCTTAGCAACAGTACTCTTAAATACCGCTCCTCTATCACCAATTTTCAGTTTTTATAATTATACAATTTATTTTTTAATATATCAATAGTATTTTTTTACTATTGATTATTATTATAACTTTTTTAAAAATATTGTTGATATATGTACTTTTTTAAAATAAAATATTTTAAGGATGGTTACTTATTTATATTTAATCTACAATAAAATTATTCATAAGAAAACAATCCTTTATTTAACATTATTAAAAAATTTTATTTACAAAAATTGCAGGTGATAAAATGTCTAAGTTATATTCAAACAATAATGATGAATTTGTTGTTTTAACACGAAAACAAAAAAGAACTTTGGAATTAAAAAGAAGAAATAAAAAAAGAAAAAAAAGAACAGCTAAGTTCTTTTTATTGATTATTCTTTTGTTTTTCTGTTATTTAAGTGTTGCTTTTTTAGATTTACCTTACATTTCAGATCTTAGAAACCTTTATATTGAAACTGCTATGACTACTGCAGATCATAAATGGCTTGCAACTTTATTTTTTCCTGATGAACTTATAAAAAAGGTAATGAGTAGCAAAGTAACAAATTCTGAAATAATATCAGTTACAAAAATAAAAGATAACGAAAAAAAACATCCTTCTTATTTGACTAAAAACGACTCAACCGAAAAAGACATTTTAATGCAAAAAAATCTAAAAAAAGGAGATTTAGATTATGCAGGTAATGAGGTATTTGTAAACGATATCAAGCAGGGAATATTAATATCAAAAGTTAAAGGAAAAACTTTCCAAGGTAAAATTGCTCTAATTGATGATCCTTCAAGGGTTTTTATAGGTGTTACAGATAAAAAAGGAAGACAAGGAAGATTTATCCTCGATTATTTAAATATGTATGATTCAATTCTTGGAATAAATGCAAGCGGCTTTAATGATCCAAATGGTAAAGGAAGCGGTGGAAGCATCGTTGGGTTAACTTATTCAAATAATAAAAAATGGGGAGAATATACCCCTATTTACGGAGTAGTAGCTTTTGACAGAAATAACAGACTAGTTGTAGGAGGAATAAGAAACTGGGATAAATACGATATTCGCGACGGCGCACAGTTTTCTCCTTCATTAATAGTTAATGGCAGAAAGATAATAAAAGGTTCAGCAGGCTGGGGACTTCAGCCCAGAACAATTGTAGGTCAAAGAAAGGATGGAGTTGTTATTTTTCTTGTAATCGATGGAAGACAGCCTGGGCACAGCCTTGGAGCAACTATGGAAGATTGTGCAAACGTTATGTTATCTTATGGTGCAGTAACAGCCGGTGCCTGCGATGGAGGTTCTTCTTCTATAATGGCATATAATGGGAATATTGTAACTAAATGCTCATCTCCATCAAAGGTAGGAAGACTTCTCCCTAATGCTTTTTTGGTAAGAAGAAAATAATATTTCTCACTAAAAATTTTTAATAAATACAATATAATCTTTAACAAATTTTGCTTTTATATATTTTTGTATAAAGCTAATGTAAAGAATTGAAAACACATCTCAAATATATTGTTAAATCTAGAACAAAATAGTAAAATATTAGTAGATTTTCTTTGTTTAGGGGGATGTTTATGTCTAATACTTTACTTACAATACTAGGTGTTTTATTGATTTTATTATTACTTACTGTTTTTGCTGGATATTATTTTTCAAATATAGTAATTTTTCCAAAAACTATTCCTTACGATGAAACTTATAAAAGATGTATAGAAAAAAATATATTCGATGAAAAACAATTTAAAAACTTAGAAAAAGAGGAAATTTATATAGACTCTCCCTTCGGCTATAAACTTCATGGAATATTCTTCCCAAATAATGATGCTAAAAAAGTTATGATACTTTGCCACGGCATAACATGGAGTCTTAATGGTTCAATAAAATATATGGAAATGTTTTTAAAAAGAGGTTTCGCAGTTTTAATATATGATCATAGAAATCATGGTCTTAGCGGTGGAACAGATACATCCTTTGGTTTTTATGAAAAATACGACTTGAAAGCATGTATCGATTGGGTAGAAAAAAAGTTCGGAAAGGGAACAATAATAGGTCTTCACGGTGAATCCATGGGTTCTGGAGTTTTACTTGAAACAATAGCTATTGATGATAGAATAACCTTTGCTATTGAAGACTGCGGATACTGCGATTTAGAAGAACTTCTAAAGCATCGTCTTTCAAGGGAATATCATATAAAATATTTTCCAATGGTTAAACTCGCAAGTTTTGTTACTAAAATTAGAAAAGGTTGGAAATTTTCTGATGTAAGCGCATTAAAACATATAAGCAAAGTAAATATTCCAATGATGTTCATACATGGCGAATTAGATGATTATGTTCCAACCTACATGAGTAAAAAGATGTACGATATGAAAAAAGGTTCTAATGATCTTTTATATATTGCTCCTAACGCTGCTCATGCACAGGCTTATCTTTGCAATATGAAAGAATATGAAGAAAAAGTTGATAGTTTCTTAAAAAATATTAATGTAATATGAAACCGGCTAAATGCCGGTTTTTATTTTCAAAAAAATTTTTTAATAAAAGCTTTCTATTGATTATTATTTGATTATTTGGGAAAATTATTATTCTA
>JAOADY010000021.1 GCA_026417075.1 Caloramator sp. | reverse complement strand
ATAGCCTTTCGAGGCTCAATGTAAAGGGCAACCGGTTAATATTTGCAAAACCAATTAATAATAATGTAATGAAAAATGATATTTTAAGATATTCGTAAATTTAGAGAGATTATGTCCAAACTTCGGGGGTTAATCCGGTTTCCAATAGACACCCGTACTTTCCATCGCCACATGTTTACAATCGTTTTCAATCAACCAATCTCTCAGTTTATATATGTCTCCTCGCATTGTAGAAAAACTTTTCCTTATTACTGTAACATCATCATCAGACATACCCTTTAGTATACAAGCTTCAATACTTTCCTTATGAATATCCATTCCACAACAAATATTTAATATGGTTTTCATATTTAAACGAACTCCTATATAATATAAATTGGCAGGAGAAGTTGTCTGAAAGTAAAAAGTTTAGTGTATGCTTTTTAAAAGCAGTTCGTTGTGCTCGAAGACAACAAAAGTCATGTTAAAAACGGGATATTACCGCCAAACCGTCCCTTGTAATCATTTTTATTTTGTTGTAAAACTACCCCTTGACAATTTTAAAATGTTGAAATATATTATATTATAATAAAAATACAATAAATTCGATGATTGAAAAGAGTAAGAATGTGAAGAGTTTCTAAGCGAGTTAGGGGTGGTGAGAGCCTAATAAATTCTGCATTCTGAATGGGTTCATAAGAAGCAGGGCGAATAAAAGTAGCCTGAGCCGTAATTCCCACGTTACAGGGATAGGATATGATGGTATCCGAAAAAGCGACAGCGTAAATTGTGCTGTAATTTGGGTGGCACCGCGAAGTAGCACTTCGTCCCTTTATAGGGATTGAAGTGCTTTATTTTTTATTTAGGAGGATAGTATTATGAAAAACTATTTTTCAATTTATGGATTATACAGGTGGCAAAGTATGATACCTTATTCTATCAAAATTAAATTAAAAAAGATTGGAGAGATCATATATGAATTTACAATTTGGACCATATGGTGGACAGTTTGTACCTGAGAAGGTTTTAAATGCATTAAAGGAGCTTGAAAAAGCATTTAATGAAGCAATAAAAGATGAGAAATTTAAAGAGCAATATTTGTATTACTTACAAGAATATTGTGGGAGGCCAACACCTCTATATTATGCCGAAAATATGACTAAAAAATTAGATAGGGCTAAAATATATTTGAAACGTGAGGATTTAAATCATACCGGAGCTCATAAAATCAACAATGTTATTGGTCAAATACTTCTTGCTAAAAGAATGGGTAAGAAAAAAATTATAGCAGAAACAGGAGCAGGTCAACATGGTGTTGCAACTGCAACAGGAGCCGCAATGTTTGGAATGGAATGCGAAATTTTTATGGGCAGCGAAGATATAAAAAGGCAACGTCTTAATGTCTTTAAAATGGAGCTTTTAGGTGCAAAGGTCACTGAAGTTATAAAAGGAACAAAAACATTAAGCGATGCAGTCGATGAAGCAATAGATAAATGGGTCGAAAGAATAGAAGATACTTTTTACCTTTTAGGATCTGCAGTCGGTCCTCATCCCTATCCTACAATGGTTAAAGAATTTCAAAAGATAATAAGTGAAGAAATAGAAACTCAGATCTTAGAAAAAGAAGGTCGTCTTCCAGATTATGTTATAGCCTGCTGCGGTGGAGGAAGCAATGCAATTGGTGCCTTTACAGCCTTTATACCCCATAGAGAAGTTAGCCTTATCGGAGTAGAAGCAGCAGGAAAAGGGCTGGATACAGAATATAACGCAGCCACACTTACACTTGGAAGAGTAGGAATAATTCACGGAATGAACACCTATTATCTTTCCAATGAAGACGGAAGCATAAAACCAGTATATTCCATTTCAGCAGGTCTTGACTATCCTGGCATAGGTCCCGAGCATGCATACCTTAAAGATACTAAGCGTGCAGAATATGTTTCTATTACTGACAAGGAAGCCATAGAAGCATTTTTATACCTAAGCAAAGTTGAAGGCATAATTCCAGCAATAGAAAGCGCTCATGCTGTTGCCTACGCCTTAAAATTAGCACCATCATTATCAAAAGATAAAATAATAGTTATAAACATCTCAGGACGAGGAGATAAGGATGCTCCTCAAATTGAAGAATATGTTAAAAATTTCATGGATAACCTTCGATACTTTAACTGATTAATAATATAAAAAAAGAAAGCGTTTAATTTATCATAACGCTTTCTTTTTCATTAATTAAAAATTATGCAATGTTTCATTAACTGTCCCTTACAAATAATATTTCTTAATATTTTTAGTTTTTGCTTTCATATGCCAACTTCCTGGCCATGTTAAAAATTAACATTAAGCAGGGACAGTTAATGATAAATTATCAAAAATTCAAAGTAATAATAATCATTAACTGTCCCTCAAAAATATCATTTTACATCTATTATCTTATGAAGCTGCAGCCCTACTCTTAAAGCGCTATCCTTCATAGCAAAATCGAAAGCCTGCTTCATGCGAACAGCTGCACAGCTGCTCTCAGGCTGAAGCCATATCCTGTCTTTATACTTTTCTTTAATTTCTTTTTTAATATGTTTATCTGGGTTAAACTGTCCATCGACCACATATTTTAATTCATCAAAAATACATTTTTCATTTATTGTCCAATTTTTATCGGGTTTTGGAGAACATACTACCCAATCTAAAAGATGTCTTATATCATCTGTGGGGTTTGTCCCGTTAGTTTCAAGCATTGTAACTTTTCCTCTTTTTTTCAGCTCTAAAAGAAGAGGCTTTAAATCATAGATAGTAGGCTCTCCTCCTGTTATTATAACTTTTTCATATTTTATATTATCTATAATTTCCTCTACAGTCATGATATGCTTTAATGAAAAATCAGTATCGCACCATCTGCAACGCAGATTGCATCCTGAAAGTCTTATAAAAGATGCAGGACACCCTAAATATGAACCTTCCCCTTGAACTGAATTAAATATCTCTGAAATCTTATACATAGTTTTTCACCTCAGCATAAGAGGTTGGAGTTTCGTAAAGTCTTACCTTTACTATATTAATCGAACTATCCTTTAAATTCTCGTTTAATGTATTAATAATATAAATTGCAATATTCTCTGCCGTTGGCCTATCCTTTAAATTTACAATCCTCATTCCATACTTTTTTATAGTCTCAGCTATTTCCCTTTCAGCATCAGAGCCACTTTCCCAAAACAAAAATGAATGGTCAAACTTATCTATAACAGAGTCCTTTACAATCCTTTTTAAATCTCCAAAATCTATAATCATTCCCTCATCGCTACCTTCATTTGTAATCTCATCTTTTGATGCAGTAACTTCCAATCTATAAGTATGTCCATGAAGATTAGAACAAAGCCCCCCATGATATGAAAGCATATGTGCACAGTCAAAGGTAAACTCCTTTGTAACAGTTAACTTCAAATCTATTACCTCCTTAAAAGTGGATCTATTGTATCATTTAATTCAAAGGCCCTTTCCCTGTCAATGCAGGTTGCACAATTTCTACAGGGTTCATCTTCTCCTTTATAGCAGCTCCATGTATGTGAAAAATCAACTCCCAACTCTAACCCTTCCTTTACAATATCCTTCTTCGTAAAATTCCAAAATGGAGCTTCAAGTTTTATTTTTCCTCCTGTCCCCTCAAATATAGCTGATGCCATACTCTGTATAAAATTATAAGAGCAATCAGGATAAGCACTCCCTGCTGCATCATCTGAATGTGCACCGTAATATATTCTCGATGCACCAACTTGAATAGCAACAGCTGCAGCATAAGATAAAAACAGCCCGTTTCTAAAGGGTACATAAGTCGATACAGTACCGCATCCTCCCATGTCCTTTAGCTGCTCAGCGTAGGATTTTTTCGGTATTTCATTATTGCTCCCTTCTAAAAGGGGACAATCCTTTGAAAATTTAAAAACCTCCGAAAGATTCGCAGTAATATAGTTAACACTATACTTTTCCGCTTGAAATTTTGCACTTTCAGCTTCCTTTGCATGTTTTTGACCGTAAAAAATATTAAGTGCAGTTACATTTTCTCCCTTTAAATTCTTAACAACCTTTGCAAGCAAAACTGTACTGTCAAGTCCCCCGCTCACTAAAACTAAAGCTTTTTCCATACTATTCCTCCTATTTTTTATTCTTTAAAATTCCAAAGTAACAGCACCCAATTGCACCATTAAACTTTGGATCATTAAGTACATTTATCTCATCATAATCGCTTTTAAGATATTCCAAAAGAGCCTTATTTTCAGAAACGCCCCCTGACAGCAAAAGGCTTTTTCCTTTAAACTTCGTCAAAAGAGGTTTTAATCTATTATAAAGAGAATAATTAACTCCTGCACAAAGGCTTTCAAAGGGAACACCCTCTGCAATTTTGCCTATAAGTTCAGATTCGGAAAAAACTGCGCAGGTTGAATTAAGCTCTACTGGATTTTTATAATAAGAAAATATTTCATCTATTGAAGTTTCAAGTATCTTAGCCATATTTTCAATATACCTGCCGCAGGAAGCTGCACATTTATCATTAAGCTCAAGGTCCGTTAAAATACCCTTTTCAACTTTTATAATTTTTACATCCTGTCCTCCAACATCTAAAAGAATAAAATCTTTAAATCCAGTCTGATATATTGCTCCATAAGCATGAGCCTTTAGCTCATTTATTATTGTAAAGCTTTCTATATCAACATTGTTTCTTCCATAGCCTGTAGAAACCCCAAAATCGAAATTATCAATCCCAAGCTTCTTAAAATCTACCACAAGTCTTCCATTAAAACTGCAATACTCCTTATAAAATCTAACTGTGCTTATAATAATCTTTTCAACTATTTTATAATCCTCCATAACTATAGTCTTTACAAATCTAGAGCCTAAATCGATTCCAACAATTTTCAAATTAATCCCCCTTTAAATCTAAAAGCATATCTAAAAATGCTTCTATTCTTATTTTTGTTCTCCCATCGAGGCAGTTTAATTTATCGCCCTCAATATTAAGCACTGGAATACTTAGCTTCTTTTTAATAACAATATCATCTATTGCCCTGTAGCAGAATGCCTGGGTATAATGTATTACTCCATCGATATTCCTTTCCTTTATAATTTTTTCAATTCCCCTAAGCCTAAATTCGAGACTGTATGGATAGGTATAATCATAGTACTGCTCATATATATCCTTTGCCGTATCAAAGCGTGGAAAAGCAAACTCTCTTTGCACTTCGTTATAAACTACCTGTGCATCATATTTTTCAACAAAATCATATATATCTGATATCATAGGTGGAACTCCTATATAAGCAAGTTTTATTTTTTTTGTATTTGGTTTTCTTAATTCTATTTCTTTAACTTTTTCATCCAATATTTTTATATATTCTTCAACATCGCCATTAAAATCGCTAAGAGATACCTGATAAATATGATTTTCAAGTCCTGTCGCCTTAAAGTCATAAGTTAATTCGTCTATTTCCCTTGCAAGAATTCTTCCTTTATTTAGAATTTGTCTTGTATTTTCAATTTTTTCTTTTATTTCAAAATCAGATAATTTTCTGTCAAAAAAAAGTTTTATAAAATCATCTATGGATTTTTTAACTTCTTCTAATGTATGCTTTGTTGGATAAGAAAAAGGATATATTTTAATCCCTCTTGATTTTAAAACCTCAATAAGAGATTTTGTATTAGAGCAATCTCCCTCTATTACTCCTACAACTTCATCTATACCATTTTCAATGCAAGCTCCATATATACCCTTAATCCATGCACAAAGACTCTTTGGGAATCCATCCCTTTCTGCAGTCTCAATATATTTTAAATAGTCCTTTGATGTTATAAAAATATTGTTTAAATCTACTACACTATATCCTGCCGCATATAAGACCTCAACAGGAACAGTTGTTGTTATACCTATTTTCTTCATTTCATCCTCCAAAACAATAAAAAAAGGGCATACCTGCCCTATAAATAAAAAAGGGCATAATACGCCCTGTGCTGTAATGCCCAGCACTGGCCCATAGTTTTATTTAAAGACAGGATGGTTTCGAACTGTCTTATTAAGTTTCCTATAAAAGTATTCTACATTTTATATAATAAAGCGTCAAGCATCATCGTTTATATTTAAGCGGTAATTTTTGCTACTATTTAATATAATTATTCACCTATAATTTTTAAAAGCACCCTTTTATTTCTCATACCATCAAATTCCCCATAAAAAATCTGCTCCCATGGACCAAGATCGAGTTTACCATCGGTAACAGCAACGACAACTTCCCTGCCCATAATAGTTCTTTTAAGATGCGCATCTGCATTATCTTCAAAACCATTATGCATATATTGATTGTAAGGCTTTTCAGGAGCAAGCTTTTCAAGCCATTTTTCAAAATCCTTATGAAGTCCTGCCTCATCATCATTGATGAATACGCTTGCTGTTATATGCATAGCATTGCAAAGGAGGAGTCCCTCTTTTATTTCACTTTCTTTTAAATGCTTTTCTATATCACTTGTGATATTTACAAATCCTCTTCTTGATGGAATATTAAACCAAAGTTCTTTTCTATAGCTCTTCAACTTTAACCCTCCCATTTTTGCTTATTTTTTAAATTGAGCTCCAAAAGCATATTTTTTATGCTCTTTTTTAAAACAGGATGAATAAAATCCGGAGCAATTTCACATAAAGGCTTTAAGACAAACTCTCTATTTTGCATATCTGGATGGGGAACCTTTAAATCTTTTTCATCGATAACATCATCATTGAAAAATAAAATATCTAAATCTATAATCCTTGGTCCCCATTTAAATTCTCTAACCCTTCCCATATCCTTTTCTATTTCTAAAAGAGTCTTTAAAACATCCACAGCATCTAAAGAAGTTATAGCTTCTAAAACTCCATTTAAAAATTCAGGCTGAGCAGTATACCCATAGGGCTCTGTTTTATAAACTTGAGATATTTTTATTACTTTAAGCCCTCTATCCTTCATCATTTCAATAGCTTTTTCAATATTTTTATTCTTATCACCCATATTAGTTCCAAAGGCAACATATACTTTATTCATCTTAGCACCTCAATCATTTTAACAGCCCTTTTATTTTCCTTGACATCATGAACCCTTATCATATCAACTCCTTTTAAAGCTGCAAAGCAGGAAACAGCGATAGTCCCCTCAAGCCTTTCATTTGGAGGAAGATTCCCAAGTACAGCACCTATACTCGATTTTCTTGAATGTGCAAGAAGAATTGGACAGCCTAATGTTTTAAAATAATCTATATTTTTAATAAGCTCAATATTGTGCTCTAATAGTTTACCAAATCCAATACCCGGATCTATTATTATTTTATCTTTTTCAATTCCAAGGCTCTTTGAATATTCTATTCTCTCTTTTAAAAAATCATAGACTTCTTTTAATACATCATCATAATAGGGATTGCTCTGCATATTTTTAGGAGTTCCTTTAATATGCATCAAAACAACAGGAACATCATATTTTTTAACAATTTTAGCCATATCATCATCAAAGGTCATAGCGCTTATATCGTTTATTATATCTGCTCCTGCTTTAATTGAATATTCAGCAGTTTTAGCTCTATATGTATCAACTGATATTAAAATTTCTTTATTGTTCTTTCTTATAGCCTCAATAATTGGAATAACTCTTTCAATTTCTTCATTTTCGCTAATAGGCTCTGAGCCTGGGCGTGTTGACTCTCCACCTATATCAAGTATATCAGCACCCTCTTCTATCATCTTAAGAGCTCTTTGTAATGCCAAATCCACCGAAGCTACCCTTGAACCTTCATAGAATGAATCAGGTGTAATATTTAATATTCCCATAATCTTAGTGCTGTCAAATAAAAACTTTTTTCCATCCTTTAAGACTATATGATTCATACTATCTCCCCTTTTTCTGTACAGGCAAAGGCGTTGTGATTATGTATGCTCTCCATGCTTTCGACATAAACCCTGTACCACAAAATTTCTTTCATATCCTCAAGTCTTATTGCAGCCTCTCTCACTACGTCCTCAACAAACCTCGGATTTAAGTATGCTCTTTCGGTTACAAATTTTTCGTCTTTTCTTTTTAACAAAGAAAAGACTGGAGAACTGGCACTATCCTCTGCAACTTTAACTAAATCTTCTATCCAAACAAGCTTTTTTGAATATATGCTTATATTAACAGTAGCTCTTTGATTGTGAGCTCCAAATTCGCTTATTTCCTTTGAGCAGGGACATAAAGTTGAAACAGGTACCAAAACTTCCATTATAAACTTAAAATCTTCTCCCTTTTCTGCATCAAAAGAGCATTTAACATCATAGGGAGATACAATACCCGTAACGGGAGATGGTTTTTTTATAAAATAATCAAAATCAATTTTAAGATGGGCTGTCTTTGCATTAAGTTTTTCCTTTAACTTATCTAAAGATTTTTCTATATCCTTTGGTGTAATTTCCTTCAAATCATTTACAAGTTCAACGAACCTGCTCATATGCGTTCCCCTTATATCAGCAGGTAAATCTACAGAAAGTGCCATCTGAGAAATAGTATTTTGAACTCCTCCGCTCTTTTCCTTAACAACAATAGGCCATTTTAATCCGTTTATTCCTACTTTCTTTAACGAAACATTTCTATAATCCTTCTCGCTTTGTACATCCTTCATAATTTACCCCCTGTAAACTATACCGCTACTTTTGGTTTCCCATACTTCAACCTCAAGCAGTCTGCAGTTATCCCTTTTTAAAACATCCTTCAGCTCATTAAAAACATATACAGCTATATTTTCTGCCGTTGGTTGTTTTATTATCTCATTTATATAAGAATGATCAAATTTATCTATAATCTTTTCCTTTACTATTTTTTTAAGTTCAACAAAATCAAAAACCATACCTTCATCATCTACTGTTCCTTCAAGTTTCACCACAAGCTTATATGTATGTCCATGAAGTTTTTCACATTTTCCACGATAATTAAGAAGATTATGGGCAGCATCAAATTCAAATTCCTTAATTAAAATCATAAAATCACCCCATTCGGTAATACATTTTATCTTTATTATTTTATCAAAAATAAAGAATTTATTCCAAATTTTTAATCTTCCCCTGCTACCTTTTCTATAACCTTAATAACCCCATTGTTATTATTATCAGGAGCTATAAATCGTGCCTTAGCCTTAACATCATGGGGGGCATTTCCCATTGCATAGCTGTAATATGCTCTTTTAAACATAGAAATATCATTATAATAATCTCCAAAAACTAATGTTTCCTCTTCTTTAATATCAAATATTTTTTGGAGAATTTTTATTGCATTTCCCTTGTTAACATCTTTATTTGTTATGTCGAGCCAAGCACTTCCCGATACTGCATATTCAAATCTGTTATTTGTTGCACTTTTGATCCTATCTACATCTTCTTTAGAAAAACCTGATGTTTTAAATATTCCAATTTTAAATATATCTTCATCAATATCATAATAATCTTGTATAATAGATACATCTGCATCTGAATTTTTAAATATTTTAATCAGTTCATGATTCTCACTTAAAAGATAGTTTATATTTTTGCAAGTTATATAAATCTCAAAATCCATGTCAAGCTTCATCAAAGCATTAACGCTTTCAAAGCACATTTCTCTATTTATTGGATTTTCATAAATTATTTTACCATTGTTATTATATTGAATTACAGCTCCATTAATCGCAGCGATTATTAAATCATCTCCATAGTCCTTAAAATTTGTACAAAGCGTACTGTAAAGTCGTCCGCTTGTTGGTACAAATTTGATATTTTTCAATTTTAATATTTTTAACAGGCTTTTAAGCTTTTTGTCTATTTGACCTTTATCGTTTAAAAGAGTGCCATCTAGATCCGTTGCTATAAGTTTAATCATAACAATACCGCTTCCTTTCCATGTAATTTTCAAAAACATCCTATGTCTGAAATTATGTTACAAAGAACCACTCAACATTGCAATACCAAAATAAAACGAAAACAGTTATTAATTTTATACTTAGCTTAAAGATACACCCTTTGCAACAACTTATTATCTGCACTTTTCAAGCCAAAGCTTTGCAACATCGTCCTTTGGATTTAATCTTAAGGAAAGTTTAAAAGCTTTTTGAGCTTCTTCTAAATTATTAAGGTAATAGTGACAAACACCAATGTTGCATATAATATCAGAATTATCAGGCTTCATTTTTAAAGAGTTTTTAAAACTCTCAAGAGCTTTGTCAAATTGATTAATACATGCATAATTTAATCCAATCTCATTATATATCTCTGGGAGTTCTCCATTTTCCAAAAGTTCATACAAAGTAAATAGTGCATTTTCATAATCTCCACTTTGTCTTTGAGCCATAGCCAAATAATATTTGCAATTCATGTCATTAGGATAAAATTTCAAATATCTGTTTAAAACATCTATAACCTTACTTCCTTCTCCTACTTTTATTTTATCAACTGCCTTATCGTATTCCTCAGTAATATCAATTTTATTTATATATTCCATTGCTTTACCCTTAAACTTATCATCCTTTAAGCATTTTGAAAGATACATTTTTGAAAGAGCCCTATCCTTATCAAGATAATATTCACCGAGAAAAAAGCAAGGGGCTGAATAATCAGGATAATCCTTTGATAAATTTTTAAGCTCATAAATAATCTCTTCCTCTAAAAATTTATACCCAGTTTTTTCATAAAGGCTCATTAGTAAATAAATCTGATTCATTATGTATTCCTTTTGATTATATATTGTACAAAGAGCTCTCGCATAAATAAATGCTTCTTTTAAGTTACTATTTTTGATATTTTCAACCTGCATAATAAGATAGCTTTTTGCCTCTTTTATATTTTTTAGACATTCAACATAAAAATCCCTATACTTAAAAGACAAGTCACAGCTTAAAACATACGCCATACCATTTATAAAAAAGCTTATCGGTATATTATCCTTTTCTCCCTTTGCTAGAGATACCATATCCTTTGAAAGTACAGGATATTCTCCTCTTTGAAGAATTACCCTGTCATTTAATTTAATATCCTTTGCTATTTCCAGAAACAATATATTATCAAGTTCCTTTTTCAAATAACCTATAAAATCCATAAAATCAACCTCTTAATCAAAATATTTTACTTTTCTAATACTAACATATAAATGCTGCATATAAAAGTATAAAATCTAAAATGCCGCCAAGCAAATAACTTGACGGCATTTGTTATACAGTTATATCTTGCTGATAAACAACTTCAATTTCCTTTGGAGTTTCTGTATCGCTCTCTTTATCTTTAATAGTGCTTATTAAAACAACAACAGAATCCAAATCATCAAGAATCTGAATTTCATCGGATATTTCCATATCGCATACTCTAACTTTATCGTGAGGTATAAGGTTTGAAACATCTATTGTAAAATTCTTTGGAAGATCCTTAGGAGAACAACTAACCATTATTCCATCCATCTTAAGTTCTGCAATTGCATCGTAAAGTTTAAGACTGCTCTCTCCCTTTAATGTAACTGGAACTTTAGTCTTTACCTTTTCATTTTCATTAACTCTTTGTAAATCCATATGAATTATCTTTCTTGTTACAGGATCCCTTTGTACCTCTTTTATTATAGTTTTTTCGTTTTTTCCATCTATCTCAATATCTACCAATCCGTGCTCTCCTGCTTTTTTTATAACATCATAAACATCAAGCTCAGCAAACTCAACAAGAGTACTTCCAAAATCCCTGCCATACATTACAGCAGGTATCTTGCCTTCTTTCCTTAATCTATTATTGTCTCCTTTAGTTATATGCAGTCTTTTATTTCCATGAAGCTGCATTGAAAAACCTCCTTTAATATATTTTCCTTAGAAGTTTTTCCTAATTTTATGTTTTTTAAACATAACTAACATTAAAATTGATAATAGATTTTAATAATTAAAAATTCTACAAAAATAATATATTTAAGTCATTTAGACCAAAAACTATACTTCTCATTATTTTTCTAATATTCTAAAACAAATAAAAATATTTTTATATGAGATGCCTTAAATAAAATTTACTCTTTAAAGCTATACTTTTGCAAATGAGGATATTTGCTTTTATTAAAATAATATCTTATAATATCTAATAATATATTTTAAGGAGTGTATTTATGGGCAAAAAATATCGTTATATTTATATTCTATTAGGAATACTTATTTTTATTTGTCTTGGTACTGTGTATTCATATAGCATTTTTAGAAAACCTCTAGAAAAAGCTATGCTTTTAAGCTCTACACAAAGTAGCCTTCCTTTTATAACATTTTTAGCCTTTTACTCCTTTCTAATGCCCTTTGGAGGAAAACTAATATCTAAATACCATCCTAAAGCCGTAATGATTATAGGAAGCATAATGGTTGGAACTGGATGGTTTTTAGCATCCTTTAGTAAAAATATATATATTCTTATACTTTCCTATGGCATTTTAGCTGGAAGTGGAGTTGGGATTATTTATGGTGTTCCTATAGTTGTTATTTCAAGATGGTTTCCTGAAAAAAAAGGACTATCTCTTGGGCTTCTTCTTTCTGGCTTTGGAATGTCGCCCTTTGTAACAGCTCCAATCGCTAAAAAGCTTATAGACAATTACGGAATTTTTACTACATTTAAATTTCTTGGGATATCATTTTTAATTATTCTTATAATTTTCTCTTTACCATTTAAATTTCCAAAGGAAGAAGCAGAAGAGAAAAAAGAAAACAGCATTTCCATATCTCCTAAGGAAATGCTGAGAAGTAAAAATTTTTATATTCTATGGACTTGTTTTGCAATTGCTACCTTTGTCGGTCTTATGATAATTGGAATTACAGGACCTGTTGGAGAAGACATTATAGAAATAAGTTCTTCCTATATTGCCCTTTATGTTTCATTATTCTCAGTATTTAATGGAATAGGAAGACCCTTATTTGGTTACTTGTCCGATAAACTCAAACCATCGAATATAATAATGCTTTCCTATGTTTTAATATTTTCAGCATCGGTTTTAGTTTTATTTTTAAATAAAGGCTCTGTGCTTTTATATTTAATTTCTTTTGTTTTATTCTGGATAAATTTTGGAGGTTGGTTGTCCATAGCCCCAGCACTAACTTCAAAATTCTTTGGGAACAAATATTACAGTGAAAACTACGGTATAATATTTACCGCCTATGGTGTAGGAGCAATTATTGGAAACTTGACATCTGGAATAATAAAGGACATATTTGGAAGCTATCGCCTTGTTTCATATCCAGTAATGGCTTTTGTACTTATTGGCATTATCATTTCAAGAAAGCTCAAAGTAAATTAATTTGTTGATTTTACAATTTCTAACAAAACAAATACAAAACTATGGATGTTCTAAAATATATTATTTATTCTCTGATTTTTACACTTTCATACACAAACAATACATATAATGCTCTTTATTGAATTGATTAATATACTCAAACTGGTCTTCTTCTTAAATTTCTAATTGCAACATCATGTTCCCCAAGAATTTCAAAAATAGATTTTTGATTCTCACTTATCTCATTCAATTTATTTGTAACATAAGTTTTAAACTCTGTAAGATTAGCCGTTTGTTCTTCAATTGCATCTAACCTCTGCTTTATAATACTTTGCTCTTGCTTTATTGATGCAATATCTTTTTTCATCGAAGCCATTTCTTCTTTCATAGAACTCATTTCTTTTTTTATTGAGCCTATTTCTTCTTTCATCGAAGACATTTCTTCTTTTAAAGGCTTTATCTCTTCTTTTATTACACTTTTAATAGCATTCAAAAGTTCCATATCCATAAATTAATACCTCCTAAGCTACTTTAAAAACTATTTTATCACAAATCGGCTACAATGTCATTTAGCTAATACAGCTGTTAAAAGATTTTAATAAGTTTGCTTTGTAAGGTAAGCGTAAGCATCAAAAAATAGACGCATAGAAATAGGCAAATACTCCTAATAAAATTACAGGTATAAAAAAGGAGGTATCTGTTATGGAAAGTACATCGAATAAACAATATTGGGAAAACATTTTAGAGAAATATTCTTACTATGAAGGTTCATTAATTGATTTTTGCAGAGAAAATAAATAAACATTAACTATATTATTATAAAAAGAAATTTAAAAATGAAAATAAACCAGTATTTTATGCGATAGCATTAAAACCTCCTCATAATACAAATAATGTTCCAAGGGCATGTAAAGATATACGTATAGAGATTGGCAAAGCTAATATATTTATACCTTCAACTGAAACGGAATTAATAAAAACTATACTAAAGAAATAAAAAATGCTCTTTATAGAAGCCCTTTAGGACAGGCTCTTGAATATAGCCAAAAGTTGCTACCAAGCTTTAGAATATTTTTGACTGATGACTCCTTAGATATTGATAATAAAGAAGCTAAGAGAGCATTAAAACCTTTTGTTCTTGGAAGGAAAAAGTGGCTTTTCACCTAAAGGAGCAAAAACAAGTGCAATTATCCATAGCATAAAAGAAACGTCTAAGGCAAATGAGACAAAATTTTTTACTTTATACCATAATAATATTCCACATACCAATCTGCAAACTTTTGAAGTCCTTCTTCAATGCTTGTTGAAGGTTTAAAGCCAACAGCTTCAAATAATCTATCCGTTGATGCATAGGTTTTAGGTACATCTCCTGCCTTTAAAGGTTCAAAAATCTTTTCAAAAACAACTTTCCTTCCTAACGCCCTGCTTAGAGCTTTCTCCAATGTTTCTATGAATTTCATCAGCTTTTCAGGGCTATTGTTTCCTATATTATAAATTCTATGTGGTGCTATCTTTTCCCCTGTTTCATTTATACTTTCAATAGGGGGGGTGCAAAGAAGTCTTTCAATTCCTTCAACAATATCATCAATATAAGTAAAATCCCTGTATAAGTCATTCTCAAAATCCCCGTTATTAAATATCCTTATAGGCTCGCCTTTAAAATACTTATCAGTAAAATTAAAATATGCCATATCAGGTCTTCCCATAGGCCCATAAACAGTAAAGAACCTAAGGCCGGTTGCTGGAATTTTATAAAGATGACTATAAGTATATGCCATAAGCTCGTTAGACTTTTTAGTCGCCGCATATAAAGATACAGGATTATCAACAAAATCTGTTTCTTCAAAGGGTACTTTTTTATTAGAACCATATACAGAACTTGAAGATGCATATACAAGATGGTCAACTTTATTATATCTTACAGCTTCAAGTATATTAAAAAATCCTACAATATTACTTCCTATATATACATCAGGATTTTCAATAGAATATCTAACCCCAGCCTGTGCCGCCAAATTTACTACAATATCAGGCTTATACTCATTAAAAGTTTTCATAACAAAAGCCTTATCTGAGATATCACCTTTTAAAAATATAAAATTTTCAAAAGGCTTTAGTTTATCAAGCCTATTATATTTTAAATTAACATCATAATAATCATTTATATTATCAATCCCAATTACCCTACAACCTTTTTCTAAAAGATTTTTAGATAAATAAAACCCTATAAATCCGGCTGCACCTGTAATCAAATATGTTTTATTTATATCAAGCTTATTAAGACTCAACTTTTCTCCTCCTTAGCTAAAAATTTAAAATTATTCATTAGAGGCAGCAACTTCCTCTTCACTTTCATAAGCCTTGATGCTACTTGGCCTGCCGATTGAGTAATATTCAACTCCTGCTCTTTTCATCTTTTCAACATCATATATGTTTCTACCATCATATACCAAAGCATTCTTCATTAATTTTTTAAAATCCTCTGCTTTCAAATCCTTAATTTGAGTCCATTCAGTGAATATAAAACATATATTAGCATCATGCAGGGCATCCTTTATATCATTAACATACTTTATAGTGCCTTGTCCAATCTTACCTTCTGGAAATTTCTTTTTAAAATTATCTGCTCCAACAGGATCATAGGCATAAACTTCAGCCCCCTGTTCTAAAAGTAAAGGAATATTTTCAAGGGATGGAGCTTCCCTTATATCATCCGTTCCTGGTTTAAATGTAAGCCCTAAAGCAGCAACTTTAAGTCCATTAAAGGTAATAAGCCTCCTGCAGGCCTTTTTATAAAGCATAGTCTTTTGATCTTTATTAACATCTATAGCTGCTTTAATAGTTCTAAGCTCGTATCCATGCTGCCTTGCTAAATACTCAAGAGCCTTTGTATCTTTAGGAAAACATGAGCCTCCATATCCTATTCCTGCATTTAAGAACTTGCTTCCTATACGTTCATCATAGCTCATACCCCTTGCCACATCTTGAATATTAGCTCCAACAAGCTCGCAAAGATTAGCAATGTCATTCATATAGGATATCTTAAGTGCAAGAAAATCATTGGAAGCATATTTAATCATCTCTGCCGAACGTCTGCTTACAGATACAATAGGAAGATTAAAAGGCTCATAAATCTTTCTTAGCATATCCTCTGCCCACTTACTTTCAGTTCCAATAATAATTCTTGCAGCATGAAGGGTATCATGTACAGCAGAGCCTTGGGCCAAAAATTCAGGATTAGATGCTACCTCAACTTTAACATCATTAACTAAAAAGTCTTTTATAAACTGCTCAACCTTATCATTAGTTCCAACCGGGACGGTAGATTTTACAACAACAAGACAATCCTTTTCAATAGTCTCAGCTATCTGCCTTGCAACAGTTGCAATATATGTAAGATTTGCAGAGCCATCAGGCTGTTCTGGAGTACCAACCCCAATAAATATAGCATCAGCATCCCTATAGGCCGACTTATAATCCGTAGTATAATCAAGCCTGCCTAAAGCATAGTTTTTTCTCATCAAATCTTCTAAATCCGCCTCATATATTGGAGAAATACCCTTTTTCATTAATTCAATTTTCTTTTCATCAATATCAACGCAGGTAACATTATGTCCAACCTCAGCAAAGCATACACCTGCCACAAGTCCAACATAGCCTGTACCTGCAACGGCAATCTTAAACATGATGCATTACCCCTTTCAGATTATAAATAATTAATTTTCTTTATCACATGCAATTACATATTTCTTTCTAAATAATTTTAATTTTCCTTTTCCTAATATTTTATTAATATCTTCTCTCATATCAGGAAATAAACATAATATTCCAAAATAAAATAAAGAACATATTATAATTGATACAAAACTCCACAATAACCCTTTACTTATTTTTTGTAACAAAAAACCTAATACTCCCATAACAAATGCCGAAACTACAGTTGGCATTACGTTTTTAAATATTTTCACTACTGGAAATCCAATTGCATACTTCATTATAATTAAATCAACTAATACACATTCCATACGTATCCATGCTCTTGAATAAACTAATGGCCAAAATCCATATTTTGAACTTACTATACAAACAGGTACAAGAACAACTAAATGCAGCATTTGTGCTAAAAAAGATAACTTAGGTCTTCCCTTTGCCCTATAAACTTCACTATTAAAATGCGATAAAACTATCATTATTGAACTTGTTAGAGCCCATACACCTATAATGCTACTGGCTTCCTTCCATTTACTTCCTAACATTATTCTTGTGGCTAAATCACTATATAAATATATTCCTATTCCAAGGGGAAATACAAAAATAGAAACAAACCTTTGAGTAGTTAAATACATATTGTTAAACTTTTCTTCATCATCTTGTAAGCGGGATAAAGCAGAAAAAAGTACTGGAACTATTGAAGCAGTTATTAGTGCCATAAGTGCATTTACCATGGCAATAGATGTTTTATAAATTCCTAAATAATATTGATTTAAAGCAGTTCCAATAATAAATACATCCGCCCATGAAGTAAACCAAATTGAAATAGCTTCAATTAATGACCATATGCTAAATGAAAGCATTTCCTTTAATATTTTTATATTATAGAAAAAATAAGGTTTCCATTTAGATTTAATAGTCATTATAAATGCATTTGAAAATTGTATAACTATGCTGCCTACAATAAGTGACCAATAACTTAACCCTAAAAGTGCTAAAGGTATTGTAACTACAAAAGGTATGAAAATTGCCACTATTCTGACTAAAAAAAGAGTTTTAAAGTCAAAATCCCGTCTGTAAATTGCCATTTGTATACTTGAAAAGGATGTAAGCAATAATTGAACACAAGCTATAGCAATTACATTACCAAGTCCAGGATTACCAACCAATACAGCAATTTGTTCACGGAATACAATTATAATCATCCATAGGAAAACCGATATCCCAAAATTAGTCCAAAATGCTACGTTTGCATTTTTAAACTTTTCATTTTCATCTTTAAACTCATGCTGCACTAAATATTTTTGAAATCCTGCATCCGTAAACATATCTGCAAAGCTCATAATCATAGTTACCGTAGCAACTACGCCAAAAGCCTCCGGTGTAATTATTCTTGCCAAAATCATATTGGTAATAGGGCTAACTAATTTTGCAGCAATTTCAGTAATTGCTGACCATTTAGTTGCATTTATAAATTTATTTTTGATATTTTCTTCCTTCACTTTTATTTTCTCCTTTTAATCCAGCTATCAGTAATTCTCTATGGGCTTCACATTCAACATAATTTTATATTGCTAATAATTTCTTTTTATTATATTTTCTTTTTAGTAAATTTCCTTTTAAAAAATATTTATCAACTCTATTTAACCATTTACCAAATCCTGATAAAATTCTTAAGTAATTTTCTATATTTACTTCTGCAAATTTTATATATTGTTCTTTAATAAATCCTTCTTGTAATATTTCTTCTGAACGTTTATAAAATGCCGATAATATTTCTTCACTTTTTTCTCTTTCTGCTAATCTTATAACGCTTCCTTTTTTAACAATAGGAATATATTCAATTATAATTTTATCTTCTATTTCTATTTTTAATATCTGACTTGTCTGCCAATATTCACCTTTGCAATCGTCAAATATAAAATTGCCCTGTCCATATATAATAGTTGAATTTTCATCATTTTCAAAACAACCTATACAATGACTATGCTGACATATAATTATATCTGCTCCTTTTTGAGCCATTTTTCTACAAACCCTTTGAAGATAAGGTGATGGATAACGATAATGTTCCTTTCCTCCATGATAAAAAACTATAACATAATCACATTCACTTTTTAATTTATTTATATGATCAAGGCTTTCTAAGGGATCAAATGGATTTGCTCCTGAAGTTGTTTCAGTTGCTATCGAAAATTCATGCTCTGCACAATTATATATACCAATTTTAAGCCAACCTTTATTGATAATGTATGGTTTACTTGCCTCAAACGAATTATCTCCTGCTCCTATATATGGAATGTTATTTTTATTTAAAATATCTATTGTAGATTTTAATCCATACTCGCCTTGATCAAGAATATGGTTATTTGCCAAGGTAATTAATGATGGATTAAGAGATATAATTCCATTTATAGTCCTTGTAGAGGTGCAATAAGATTAGGTCCGCATTTTGGTATAGGTTCTTCTTTATCTGTAAGAGGTACTTCTAAATTAAAAATTCTAATATCAGCAGAATTCCATAATGAATATAATTCTTGTCCAAGTAAAGACTTTGCATCACCTGCATTAAATAATTCTAAATTTGATTTTGTTGGTACTAAATCACCAGCTATTAGTAATTGCATTTTAAATCTACTCACTTCCTAATTTATCCTTACTTTTGGTAAATCAATCCAGCTACCAAGTAAATAATCATCTTCAATATTATCAAAAGGATCAAATCCAGAACCATCAAAGAATGTTATTTCTCCAAAATATAATTTATCATTTATCATAAACCAGTCTATTCTTATATGGTACATATTATTTGCTAATATCTCAGATAATTCAAGCATTTTCTCCAACAATTTTGGTTTTTCATAAAAATAATTTGAATTTATATTACCTTGAGATATTTTTGTTTTATTCCATTTTATATCGTAAAAATCTTGTTTGTGGTTTCCAAATCTATCAATATGTACTTCAATAAGTTTAGCTTTTCCATTAAAACATAACACTTTATAATCATCAGGTGTAGTTTCCTTATCAGATATAAATTCTTCACATATAATTCTTGGTTTTACATTTTTATATGGCCATTCTCTGCCATAATAATAATAATTTCTTTTTAATGCCTTATTAATTTTTTTTCTTGCTTTTTCAATATCAAAATTATTCTTATCTTTGCAAATTACTACTCCCCCTGAATCATGGGTACATTTTAATACAAATTGATTAGGTAATTTATTAAAATGAATTTCTTCAAACTTATCCCATACACCAATTAAAGGAACAAGATATTCTTCTCCTATCGTTTCAGCTATATATTTTCTAACCTCATATTTGTCTACCAGTTTTGTATATAAAGGATTTCTATCATAAAGTTTTAACCATTGAAGTTTTTCGTTAAAAGTCTTTGGATTTTGTAAATCTAATCTATAATCCATAATGCCTTGAAACATAAATTTCAAATAAATTTCATCTTTAAGCCATTTAAAACAGCCTCTATATGCTAAGTATATAAAAATTTTATACGGATTTTTTATTATGTTTTTTATGTTTTTAATTTTTTTCACCACCTTTTATCATCGATCGAGTTTCACTTATTTTAATTGCTGCAATATTATATATTAAAAATATAATATATGACCTTTCAAAATAAGTTACCATACCATATTCAGATAAAAATAATAATAATGTAATTGTTAAAAATAATTTCACATATGATTTTCCCTGTGCTTTTAAATTAAAACTTTTTATTATTATAATAATATAATTAATATAATAAATTACAAACCCAATAACTCCAGATGAAAACAATATTTCAATAAAGTTATTATGAGAATACACTCCATATGAGCCTGGAATAAGCATAAAACAATTTAGACCATATCCACACCAAGGATTATTTTTTATATAACTCCATCCTAAATTTATATAATTAACTCTTGAAATTAGAGAACCCTCATCAATTTCATTAGAAGAAAACATATTAAAAACTGCTTCAACTCTATTACCTATTATGTTATATAAAATGGGAACATACATTATTAACATATAACATATAACAATCATAAGTATAATACTAACTGTATTCTTAAATTTTTTCTTAGGAAAAAGCAAATATAAAAACATTAAATATCCAATAACAATCATAAATAATCCTTTACGTGATCCTGTAAGTAAAATAACTATTCCAAGCCATATTAATTTTATTAAATCTTTTCTATTATTTAATTTTAAATAATTAAATAATACCATTAAAAATGCTATTGTAGCATATATTGCTATTCCATTTGAATTAATATTTATTGAATTACCAAGTCTTTGTTTAAACAATGTTGGAATTGATAAAAAAACGATTATTATTGTAATTAACATTGTAATATTTATGAATTGTGTTATTGTTATAAATAAATTATTCCTTAATACTACATAATTAAACATAAAAAAATAAAAAATCAAATTCAGTGTCAAAGTGCCCAGCATAGAACTTGCAACAGTTGAATCAATTGTTTTATTTTCATATATGTTTAAAAAATTATATATAATAAATAAAGCATAGAATAAAAAATAAGAGCTACTATGTATTTTTTTCTTTTCCATTATAAGAAGTATTATGGATAAACTAAATGCAATTAAACTTATTCTATTTATTTTACTATGTACAAAAGCAAATTCAGTAATTATAAAAAATACAAAACAACTATCTGATAATATTTCTATTAAAGATAATTTATTTTTTTGTGCATATATGTTCAATGTAATTCCTCCACTCTTCTGCTACGATATTATAATTTAATCTTTCTGTAATTCCTTTTGCATTTTCTCCAAGTTTATTTGCTAATTCCTCTGAATCAACTATTTTGAACATTGCTTCAGTAAGTGCATCCACATCATTAACCGGTATAAGCAACCCATTTATTCCATTTTTAATTAAATATGCAGGTCCTCCTGAAGGACAATCTGTAGAAATGACTGGCATTCCCATTGCCATAGCTTCTATTACTACATTAGGCATTCCCTCATAATCAGAACTCAATACAAACATTGATGCCCCATTCATTTTTTCTAATAATTCTTTAGTTCTTCCTGGAAAATTATATGCCTTTTTTGGTAATAGCGTAGAAGCAAAATTAATCAATTCATTCTTCAAAGGGCCATCACCATATATTGTCAAAATATAATCTGGATGTTTAATATAAAATTTAGCAAATGCTCTTATTAATAAATGAAAATTTTTTTGTTTATCTAATCTACCAGCTCCAACTATTTCTTTACGTCTTTCTCCTCTCCAAGGTTCTGGAATTCTCTCTAAATCTAATGGATTAGGTAATACTATTCCTTTTTTACGTATATTTTTAGGAAAAAAACTTGCTGCTTGTTCAGTTTGAAATATTAAGCCTGATGCAAAGGGATAAAAAATTCTTCGAAGAATACGTGTTATTTTTTTATATGGCATAACCCATGGATTATTTCGCTCAGACACAACTACAGGTATATTTGTTCCCATAAGTGCTGGAATAACAAATATACCGATATCCTCTGGTAGAGCTACAACAATATCTGGTTTGTTTGCATTAATATAACGTCTTAACTCTTTATATTTCAAAAACTTATCAAGATACAAATTATTTGACAGTCTTCCTATAGAATGTACTTTAACTGCATAATCCAATTGGTAAAAAATTTCTTCATTATCTAAGGTAATAATCATACATTGAATTCCTAATCTGCTAAAATTATTTGCTATTTGAGCGATAACACGTTCTGCACCACCAGCCTTCATATTTCTTGTTACAAAAATAATCTTTTTCATATTTAATTTCCCACCTGCCCAATATAATTCCTATATAATTCTTTCATCTTTTTTGCATTATCAGTAATGCTATAACCTGCTTCAACAATTTGATTATCAATTTTATCTTTTATTTCTCTTCTGTTAATAGGTTTTAAATTAATTATTTGCTCTGCCCATTCTTTTGGAGATTTTTTTAAAGAAATGAAATGAACCAAATCAGTTATTGCAACTTCTTTTGAAACTACATCAGATACAAAGCATGGTAAACATGCAGCCTGTGCTTCAACTAATGTTAAAGGCAATCCTTCAAATTTTGATGGCATTAAAATTATATCTATAGCTTGCATTAATTGAGGAACATCTAATGTTTTTCCTATAAATATGATAAAATCATTTAAACCTAAATTTTTAACTTTGGTTTCAATATTATTTTTTAATTCTCCATCTCCAATTAAAATTAATTTATAATCCTTATCCAATTTTATTATTTCTTTAAAAATATCAATTAAGTATTCATGATTTTTTTGTGAACAAAAATTTCCAATATGCCCTATAACTTTTTTACCATATAAGTTATATTTATTTCGATAATTTTCACGTATTTCTTCATTATACTTAAATTTTTGTATATCAATTCCATTATTAATAATTTCAAATTTTTTACCTTTATACAACCATTCTCCTGCTTTTTGTCCACAAGCAAAAGCATGTGTATATGACGCATCAAATAATCTTCTTAATAGTTGATGAACAATTATATACTTTGTTTTAGTATTATGACTATGAGGAATACGTACTTTTACTCCAGCTTTCTTAGCAGCATACATTTCTATTGCAAGAGTACAACTATTGCCGTGTGCATGAATAATATCGTATTTATTTTTATTGATTAATTTAGTTAATTCGTTTATATATAATAATGATCTTTTATTCCTTCCTTTGATTATATAAATATGGCTTCCATTTGATTCAAATTCTCCTTTTAAATCGTCTCTTATTTCATTAGGAACAACAAAATCAATTTGAATATTTGTTTTATCCATTG
The DNA here is from genome assembly GCA_026417075.1 of Caloramator sp. Taxonomy (GTDB): domain Bacteria; phylum Bacillota; class Clostridia; order Clostridiales; family Caloramatoraceae; genus Caloramator_B. The sequence goes on along the minus strand of JAOADY010000021.1, from coordinate 5,223 downwards.
CCCTATAATAATTTAAAATAACATTTGTGATTCCGTTTACTTCAAATTTTACTGTTGAAATAATTAAAATTTTTATGTCTTTAACTATCATTTTCCCACCTACTATAAGTGTTTTTAGCTCGAATATAGATTAAAATTTAACATTCTTTACCCATTTTTTCATATTCATAAATTTTAGTATCAACTAAATATCTATACCAATAACATTCTAAATAATGATATATATAACCTTCTTTTCCATCCAAAAAACCAAGTCTAAAATAATAATTGTATATAAACCATAATTTTGCTCTTATAAACATTGGAGCTTTATAATATAATCCAAATTTCATTTTTCTTTTTTTTTGTATATTTTTATCTGTTTTAATATATTGAACCTTGCCATTATATTTATAATCAATATAATCTTGCATTTCTTTAGTAGCATAAAAATTATATTTAGATATAAAGTTATTTACATCTTTAAAATCATAATGTATAAACTTTTCTTTTAAAGATAATGTTTTGCCAAAAGAAATAACTGTATGAGCATCTCTTTTTCTATCTTCAATTCTACCTATGCCTGTTTTAAATATCATAAGCTTTTTCTTTTTTTTAAGACCATACTTTAACTTTTTTCCTAAAAAAAATAACCAAGCTTCTATAGTTAACCCATTAACATCATCTTTATCATGTTCTTGCATTAATTTTTCTGCTTCACTACATAATTCTGGCGTAAATCTTTCATCAGCATCCAATCTTAAAATCCAATTTGTATTAATGTTTGTATTATCTATTGCCCAATTAAATTGTTTTGCATAATATTCAAATTCATTAAAATAAACATCAGCACCATATTTTTTAGCTAATTCAACAGTATCATCTGTACTTCCACTATCAACGACAACAATTCTTTTAGCAAAATCTTTTATAGATTCAATACAAGCTACAATATTTTTACTCTCATTTTTAGTTAGTATAATAGCTGTTAAATCTGCCATTTAATTCACCTCCGTCTTCCAAACTGCTTCCCTTAAATTCTTAACTCTATACTCCACCTTATATTCGCTCATACTTTTCTCATAAACCAAATTGCCAAATGCTTTATTTACTGTTCCAACAAAATTCCCCATAAATATTAAAGCCCAATTAAATATTCCTGTAAGTATAATATTCTTTCCATGAGCCTCTGCTATTAATTTCACTAATTCGCTCGTTCTTACATATTCTTTATTTTGCGGAAAAAATATTCCTCTTTCTTCATTATCAATCATAAGTCTAATAAACTCACAAAGATTATCTATATAAAGCATACTTCTTTCATTATTTATATTAGGAAATATAGGAAGTTTTTGAGCCATTTTAGAAAGTTTCGGATAATTCCCTTTTGAGCCTTTTCCAAAAATCATTGGTGGTCTTAATATTACTAAATTAAAATTATCATCTTGTAGAGGAAGAATTCCTTCTTCCGCCTGTAGCTTACTTTTACCATAAAAATTACTTGGACTTGGTATTGTATTTTTATCTATTATTCTTTTTTGGTTTATATGGCTGCTACCACCATAAATTATTATGCTGCTCATAAATATAAACTGCTTAACTCCATCAGCTTTTGCTTTTTTAGCTGTTTCAATTGTAAGGTCTCTATTAACTTTATAATATAAGTCCTCCATTTTAGGATCTGTTGAAACATGTGCTATCCCTGCAACATGAAATACAGCATCATACCCTGAAAAGCTTTTTTCTCTCCAAGCTGTATCTTTCATATCAATAGTATCTACTTTATATTTATCAGGCCACTTTTTAAGCCAATTTTCAAAGCTTGTACCAATATAGCTGTTAGCACCAGTTATTAATATTTTCTTCAACTAAATTCACCACCAATTCTTATCCCCATCTCTCCCCATCCTCAACTCTTATTCCATCTTCTATCCTACTGCTGCTTTTTACTACTGCTCCTGCTCCTATGTAGCAAAGTCTACCGATACTAACCATGCTTCTTACAACTGCACCGGAACATATGTGAGTACCATCACCTATATTGCAGTCATGGTCTATGCAGGAATTTATATTTATTATGCAGCCTTTTCCAATGACGCTTCCTGTGTTTATTACAGCACTGGAAAGTATTATCGTACCTTCTCCAATGGTTGCATATCTGCTTACATATGAAGATGGATGGGTTATTGTTGGAATATTGTATCCTGCTGTTTTTAATTTTTCTATTAATTCAAGCCTTAATTTGTTGTTTCCTATTGCTGCAAAGGCAAAGTTATATTCAGTAATGAATTTTTCATATTCGTCTATTCTTCCAAGGACAGGATAGCCTAATACAGTATCTTTTAAATTATCATCTAAAAAGGAAATACTTTCCCACCTTTTTTTAGATTCTGCGGCTTCTAATACTACTTTCCCGTGTCCGCCTGCTCCAAGAATTAATAAGCTATTCATAACAATTCTCCTTATAGGCTTATGCCTTCCTGGCTTTTTGCATCGGAAGTATCATTTACTGCACCTTCTATTACTCCCTCTGCTCTTAAAACTTTAAATACTGTGAGGAATAATATCTTTATGTCAAATAAGATTGAATAGTTTTGAAGGTAGTATTCATCATATTTTACCTTTTCTTCAATTGAAAGTGCGTCTCTTCCATTTATCTGTGCCCAGCCTGTTACTCCTGGAAGAAGAGTATGTACTCCCTTTGCAGTTCTAAGTTCTATTAAGTCATATTGATTATATAGTGCTGGTCTTGGACCTACTATTGCCATCTCACCTTTTATAATGTTTAAAAGCTGTGGGACTTCATCTAAGCTTGTTTTTCTAAGTATTTTACCAACCCTTGTAATGTAAGCATCAGGATTCTTTAAAAGATGGGTTGCAACTTCTGGAGTTCCTACTTTCATTGTTCTAAATTTATAAAGTATGAATTCTTTATTATTTTTTCCTATTCTCCTTTGGGTGAAAAATATAGATCCCTTTGAGTCAAGTTTTATTGCTATGCAGATTATAATAAAAAACGGAGAAAAAAGTATAAAACAGATAAGGCTTAATAATATATCTAAAAATCTTTTCATGCGGCCACCCCTTTTATAATATTGTTTGTGCTGCCTCGCTGTATTCTTTGCTGACATATGTTGGTACTATCTTTTTAAGGCAGCTTTTTATTTCTTCATCGCATCCCTTTTCTGCGATTTCTCTTAGGGTTTCTATATCGCTGAATATCTTTTGTATATCATCTGTTATAGGTTTTCCGACGAATATCTTATTATGAAGGGTTTTGGTAAGCCCCTCTTCCTTCATTAAAACTTCTTCATAAAGTTTTTCGCCTGGCCTTAGTCCTGTTATTTCTATTTTTATATCTTTATGTGGTTCAAGACCTGAGAGCCGTATTAAATCACAGGCAAGATCATAAATTTTAACCGGATTTCCCATATCAAGAACAAATATTTCTCCACCTTTTGCAAAGGCTCCAGCTTGAAGTACAAGCTGTGCTGCCTCTGATATTGTCATAAAAAATCTTGTTATATTCTTATGGGTTACAGTTACAGGACCTCCCTCTGCTATCTGTTTTTTAAATAAAGGGATTACTGAGCCGTTGCTTCCAAGTACATTTCCAAACCTTACAGCTACAAACTGTGTATTACTTATTTTATCCATAGCCTGAATTATCATCTCGCATACTCTTTTAGTTGCTCCCATTACGTTTGTTGGGTTTACTGCTTTATCTGTTGATATCATTACAAATCTTTTTACTTTGTATTTATCAGCACACTGAGCCACATTTAGCGTTCCAAAGATGTTGTTTTTAACTGCCTCTCCTGGGTTATCCTCCATTAAAGGAACGTGTTTGTGGGCTGCAGCATGAAATACTACATCGGGTTTTGTAACTTCAAATATTTTATCCAGCCTATCTTTGTCCCTTATTGAAGCTATTATTACTTTAAGATTTAGCTTAGGGTAGAACCTTTTTAGTTCGTTTTGTATGTCATAGGCATTGTTTTCGTATATGTCGAGAATATTAAGCTGTCTTGGGGAAAATTTTGCAATCTGCCTGCAAAGCTCTGAGCCTATTGAGCCTCCCCCTCCAGTAACAAGGATGCTTTTATCCTTTATGTAATCTGCTATTCCTTCCATGTCAAGGTTAACTAGTTCTCTTCCAAGAAGATCTTCAACTTCAACATCCTTTAAGCTTTTAAAGGGTATTTCATCTAAAATTTCACACATGCTTGGTACGATTTTAACTTTGCATCCCGTTTTTTTACATAGGTCTATTATTTCTTTTTTGTTTTTGTTATCAAGACTTGGTATTGCTATTAGTATAAGGTCTATTTTCTTGTTTTTAGCAATTATCTCTATCTTATCTCTTCCTCCGTATACTTTAACCCCAGCTATTGTTGTACCTATTTTTGCCCTGCTGTCATCAATTAGTGCTACAGGTTCATAACCCATGCTTTTTCTGCTTTTCATGTCTTTTATAAGGAGAATTCCTGCTGAGCCTGCACCTATTATCATTACTCTTTTCTTGTCATTTATTTCTTTGTTTTCAAGAAGGTTTGATATTTGCTTATATATTCTAAAGGACATTCTAAAGGCTGAAGTTAAAAATACTATAAATATTCCAGAAAGAAGGCTTACACCAAAGGCTATTTTGCTTCCCATTATGATTGTGTATAAAACTGTAATTAGGGTTGCGATGGTTCCACTTCCAACGGATAGGAGAAATTCATCAATTCCTGCGTATTGCCAAAGCCTATCATATAGTCTGAATATGTAAAATATAAATAAATATATGAAAATTATTATTCCTTTGCTTTTATTAAAAATTTCAAATTCATAATTTGGTACATGAAGACCAAATCTAAAGTAAAAAGCTATTTTGTAAGATATATAGACTAATACAGAGTCTATAAATATCAACAGGTAGGTTCTCCAATTTTTTAATTTTTCCATTTTACCTTCCTTACCTTCCTATTTCCTTTTTCCCAAAAATTCCCCTTCTAAACCCCTTTTTCTTCTTTTGTCCTTCACTTCCGTAGTAGTAGTGGTAATAGTAGCTGTAATAACCCTTTCGTGAGGTATCAAGCTTGTTTAGTACTACTCCAAGGATATTGGCATCAACCTTTAATAAAAGCTCCTTTGCCTTTGCTGCTGCGTTTTTGTCTGCCTCTCCTGATGATACGACAAGAAGCGTTCCATCAGCATATTTTGAAAGTATCTGGGCGTCGGTTACCATAAGTATTGGAG
>JAOADY010000105.1 GCA_026417075.1 Caloramator sp. | reverse complement strand
AATGAAATTTTAAATTCCGTAGATGATGTTTCTAAAAAAATGCAGGATGCCTCAAGTATATCCCAACAGATTTATGCAGCATCTCAGGAAATGGTAAAATCCATTGAAAATATAAATGCTATAATAGAACAATCCTCTCATGACATTGAAAATGTTGCAGCATCATCCGAGGAGCAGTCGGCTATAATTAAAGAAGTTTCTGATGCGGCTCAGTCCCTTACGGATATATCACTTAAACTACAAGAAAGTATAAATTACTTTAAATTTTAAAATAAAAAATACCCATAGGATAGAAAAATAAAAATTAATCTTAAAACCTATGGGTATTTTTTATTTTGCATATAATAAGTAACTAATAAGTAACAGTTTTTCTAATTCTAGAGCATTTATTATTATTTTTTATAAAATATACTATACTAATTTTAATAAAAAATAATAATGTTAATTAAATAAGTTGTTAATATTTATATATAATGGTAAAATATAAATAGTAAAAAAATTCAAAATATATGATAAATAGTATTTATATTAAGAGGGGGTAAAAAAATGCACAAAAAATTATTTATTCCAGGTCCAGTAGAGGTTAGACCGGATGTTTTAGAAAAAATGGCAACACCTATGATAGGTCACAGAAGCAAAGAGGCATCAGCACTTGAAAGAAGAATAAGCGACAAACTTAGAAAGGTGTTTTATACTGAAGAGGAAATACTTCTTTCCACTACGTCAGGAAGTGGTCTTATGGAAGGGGCTATTCGTTCATGTACTGCAAAGAGAGCAGCAGTATTTTCAGTAGGAGCCTTTGGTAAAAGATGGTATGAGATGGCTAAATTTAATAATGTTCCAGCAGATTTATTTGAATCTGAACCTGGACATGCTACTACTCCTGAAATGGTAGAAGAGGCCCTTTCAACAGGAAAATATGATCTTATTACAATAACTCATAATGAAACATCCGTTGGAATTATGAACCCAGTTGAGGAAATATCAAAGGTTGTAAAAAAGTATCCTGATGTGGTATGGTGCCTTGATACTGTAAGTTCTATGGGAGGAACGAAAATAGAAGTAGATAAGCTTGGGGTTGATATATGTATAACTTCTACTCAAAAGGCAATAGGTCTTCCTCCAGGAATGTCTATATGTTCTTTCTCAAAGAAGGCTGTTGAAAGAGCAAAACAAGTTCCTTATAGAGGTTTCTATTTAGATTTATTATCACTATATAATTACATACAGAAAAAAGATTATCAGTATCCATCAACTCCTTCACTTTCCCATATGTTTGCCCTTGATTATCAGCTTGACAGAATACTTGAAGAGGGGCTTGAAAACAGATTTGCAAGGCATATAGAGATGGCTAATTATGTTAGGGCATGGGCAAAGGAACATTTTGATTTGTTTGCAGATGAAAGATATCTTTCAAATACATTAACTACTATTAAGAATACAAGGAATATAGATGTTGCAGATCTTAATAAAAAGCTTGGAGAAAGAGGATTCCAGATTTCCAATGGCTATGGAGATTTGAAAGATAAGACCTTTAGAATAGCTCATATGGCAGACTGCACTATGGATGATATAAAAGAACTATTAAGAAATATAGATGATATTCTTGGATTTTAAAAAATTATAGGGGTGTGGAATTATGAGGATTCTTTTATCTGATGGTCTTGAGAAGGAAGCGATAAAATCTCTTGAGGAAAAGGGATTTGAAGTTGTTAATGAGCATTATGAATCTGAAGAACTTGGAGAAAAATTAAAGGATTTTGATGTTTTAGTTGTAAGATCTGCAACAAAGGTTAGAAAGCCTGTTATTGATAAGGCTTTAGAAAGTGGACGATTAAAGCTTATTATAAGAGGCGGAGTAGGTGTTGATAATATAGATGTTGATTATGCTCAAAAGAATGGAATAATAGTTAAAAATACTCCAAAAGCAAGTAGTATTTCGGTTGCTGAGCTTACTTTTGGACATATGATTTCTATAAGCAGATTCATTCATATATCAAATGTAACCATGAGAGAAGGTAAATGGGAAAAGAAAAAGTATGAGGGCTTTGAACTCTATGGGAAAACCCTTGGACTTATAGGCTTTGGAAGAATTGCTCAGGAAGTTGCTAAAAGGGCTGAAGCTTTTGGGATGGAGGTTATTTATACAAATCTTTCAGGGAAAGTTGTTGATTCTTTCCAATATAAGCGATGCAGTCTTGAGGAACTTTTAAGAAGGTCAGACTATGTATCTTTACATATACCTTTTGATAAGGCTAAGGGTCCGGTTATAGATAAAGAACAATTTGATATGATGAAAAACTCGGCTTTTCTTATAAACTGTGCAAGGGGCGGAGTTGTTGATGAAAAGGCGCTTCTAGAAGCATTGAACTCTAATAAGATAGCAGGTGCTGCAATAGACGTATTTGAAGAAGAACCTACAAAGAATGAAGCCCTTATAAATCATCCAAAGGTATGTGTGACACCACATATTGGAGCCTCTACTATTGAAGCTCAGGAAAAAATAGGAATGGAAGTAGTAAATATTATAGAAGAATTTTCGAGATAATTCAAATTTATCAGATGGAAATTTTCTTATATAAAAGAAATTATTCCATCTGATATTTAACTTTAAAAGGAGGATAGGTTTATGGTAGTTTTAAGACCTTTCAAAGCTATAAGACCTAAAAAAGGCTTGGCGCAAAAAGTGGCAGCTCTTCCTTATGATGTTATGAACAGCGATGAAGCAAGAGAGATGGTTAAAGGCAATCCCTATTCATTTCTTCATATAGATAAAGCTGAGATAGATCTTGATAAAGATATAGATATATATGATAAAAAAGTATATAAAAAGGCAAGGGAAAACCTTTATGATTTTATAAATAGGGGCATATTTGTTAAGGATGAAAAGCCCTATCTTTATATTTACAGGCTTATTATGAACGGAAGAAGCCAGACCGGCATAGTTGGCTGTACGTCAATAGATGATTATATGAATAATGTCATTAAAAAGCATGAATTTACAAGGGCAGATAAGGAGTTGGACAGAATAAATCATGTTGATTTTTGTAATGCCAATACAGGTCCTATTTTTCTGACTTATAAAAATAAAAAAGAAATAAACGATATAATAGCTGAATGGACTAAAAAACAGCCTGAATATGATTTTACTGCTGAGGATGGAATTTCGCATATAGTTTGGGTTATAGACGATGAGAAAACAATATTAAAACTTGTAAATCTTTTTAAGGAAATTGATAGCTTGTATATAGCCGATGGGCATCATAGAGCTGCTTCTGCAGTAAAGGTTGGAATAAAAAGAAGAGAAGAAAATAAAAATTACACTGGAGATGAAGAATTTAATTTCTTTTTGTCTGTTATTTTTCCTGACAGCGATCTTTATATAATGGACTACAACAGAGTTGTAAAGGATTTAAATGGTCTTAGCTCTGAAGAGTTTATTAAAAAGATATCAGAAAAGTTTTATATAAAACTCTATAAAGGAGAAGGACAGTTTAAACCATTAAAAAAGCATACCTTTGGAATGTACCTTGATGGAATGTGGTACGAGTTGGCTGCAAAGGAAGGAACCTTTGATGAAAAGGATCCTGTTGAAAGGCTTGATGTTTCGATACTTCAAAACAATCTTCTATCTCCAATTCTTGATATTAAGGATCCAAGAACTGATAAGAGAATAGACTTTATAGGAGGGATTAGGGGTCTTAAGGAACTTGAAAAAAGAGTAAATGAAGGAATGAAGGTTGCCTTTTCAATGTATCCAACTACTATTGATGATTTGATGGATATTGCTGATGCTGGAAAGGTTATGCCTCCTAAGTCTACTTGGTTTGAACCTAAGCTAAGAAGTGGTTTGTTTATACATGAATTGGTATAAAAAATAGAAGTAAAGATACTTATTTAATATATTAATAATTTAATTTATAATCCCAGCTGTTTAATAATTTACTTATATTCAAGTAAATTAAGCTGTAATAAAGCCTGTAACCTCTAAGGTTATAGGCTTTATTGTATATCGAATACCATGGGTTAAGCCCTTAGTTTTAAAGGGCTTAAAGCTATGAGTATAAAAAATTAACTTCCCTTTATAGAATGTTTATGGGCTTGATAACCATAACCAAATCAAAGGAGGAAAATTCATATAGATAATGAAAGTTTAGCACATACCAACTGGAACTGCAAATATCATATAGTATTTGCACCAAAATATCGAAGACAAATAATATATGGGAAAATAAAAGAAGATATAGGATAATAGCGTACAACATGATTTTCATTATTAAATTTTAAAAGAATAAATAAAGTTATGCAATGATATAGAGCCTTTAATAAAATTTCATAGATTTTCTAATATAACTTTTGGAAAAGAAGATAGGAATAAATATAATAAGTAATTTTTCTAATGCTTGATGGAGACTTTATATATAATTATTAAAATTTCAGTATACATAGAAAATAATAATATTCGTTATATTACGAAATATAAATATTAAATACAAAGATTAATAGAATATATCGCGAATATTAAAATAAAAAATCAGTAAAATATATTGACTACAAATTTTGCTGATGATATTATTAATGTATAAAATTTTAAGAACAGATTTACATTTCAAAATAATAATTCTTATAAAGGAGAATAAATCTTAGTTTTTTAATACAGGAATAATTGTTTCTTTTGAAATTTAATATTAACTATAAAAAGAATTTATAATTATCGTAAATAATGAGGGATAATATTTTAAGGTGTATTTTAATTAAAGTATTTTATAATTTTAATATTATAAATTTTAAGTAAATTAAAGGAGGAAGGCTTTGATGAAGGTCGCAATAATATTTGGAAGTAAATCTGATAAGGACGTAATGAAGGGAGCAGCTGATGCTTTAAAAGAATTCGGAATAGAGTATAGAGCTTTTATACTATCAGCTCACAGGGTTCCTGAAAAGCTCCTTGAAACTCTAAAAAATTTGGAATTAGAAGGTTTTGAGTGCATAATAGCAGGAGCTGGACTTGCAGCACATCTTCCAGGAGTTATAGCTTCTCATACAACACTTCCCGTAATAGGTGTTCCAATAAACGCATCTTTAAATGGACTCGATTCTCTTTTCTCAATAGTTCAAATGCCAAAATCTATCCCTGTTGCAACTGTAGGAATAAACAACAGCTACAACGCAGGGATGCTCGCAGTTCAAATACTTTCAATAAAATATCCTGAGCTAAATAAAAAACTTATAGAATATAGGAAGAACATGAAGGAAAAATTTATAAATGATAATGAAAAAGGAGTGGATTTATAATGGAAAAAAGAAAAATGATGTATGAAGGAAAGGCAAAAAAAGTTTATGAAACTGATGATAAAGATCATGTTGTAATATACTATAAAGATTCAGCAACAGCTTTTAACGGAGAAAAAAAAGGAGAAATAGAGGATAAAGGCGTACTAAATAACAATATAACATCAGCTCTATTTGAACTTTTGGAAAAAAGAGGAATAAAAACTCACTATGTGAAAAAACTCAGCGAAAGAGAGCAATTATGTAAAAAAGTTGAGATAGTTCCAGTTGAGGTTATTGTAAGAAATGTGGCAGCAGGGAGTATGGCAAAGAGGCTTGGACTTTCAGAAGGTTATGAACTAAAAACAACAGTATTTGAAATCTGCTACAAGAATGATGATTTAGGAGATCCATTAATAAACGATACCCATGCTGTTGCAATAGGTCTTACAACCTTTGAAGAGTTAAATAAAATATACGATGCAGCAAAGAAAGTTAACGAAATATTAAAGGGATTCTTTTTAGAGTTAGGAATAAAACTAATTGATTTTAAACTTGAATTTGGAAGATTTAATGGTGATATTATTCTTGCCGATGAAATATCTCCTGACACTTGCAGGTTTTGGGATGCAAAGACTAACGAGAAACTTGATAAGGACAGATTTAGAAGGGATCTTGGAAATGTAAAGGAAGCCTACATCGAAATACTAAACAGAATAAGCAGCAAATAATTAATTTTGCCTTAGGGTTTTGGGAGGAAGCTATGTTTAAAGATAAATTCAAAGAAGAGTGTGGGGTATTTGGAATATATTCAAATAAAAAAACAGATGTAGCAGGAATAACCTACTATGGACTTTATGCCCTTCAGCACAGAGGCCAGGAAAGCGCAGGTATATGCGTTTCAGATGGTGAAAATCTATATTGCCATAAGGATATGGGTCTTGTATCTGAGGTTTTTAAAGGGGATGTTTTAAGCAAGATGGAGGGTGTG
>JAOADY010000026.1 GCA_026417075.1 Caloramator sp. | reverse complement strand
GGGTACAATACAGTATGTGCAAAAATTATTACATCCGTACATAATTGTCACAAAGGCTTTTATATCATTTTGTCTTTCTGATTCAATACCTTCAATTATTTCTCCCTCTTTATCCCACACTTCTATTATAGTAGAATTGCTTTGAAGTGAGTTTTGAAGCAGTTCTGGAAATCTATGTATATTATGAGTTCCAAATATTATATCAACAAAAGGGAATTTTTTCTTTATTTCTTGTGGTATTCCCTTTTGCTGCATCATACATCCACATATTGCAATTATTATTTCTGGTCTTTTTTCTTTGAGCTTTTTCAATCTTCCTACATTGCCATATACTTTAAGCTCGGCATGTTCCCTTACACAACAGGTATTAAATATAATAACATCCGCTGAATTAACATCTTCGGTCTTAATATAACCCATACCCTTTAAAAAACCTGCAAGTTTTTCTGAATCTTCTTCATTCATTTGACAGCCATAGGTTTCAATAAAATATTTTCTTTTATTATAAATTCTCTCCAATTATATCAACCCTTCTATCTTTAATATTAAAATTTAATATATTTATTATACACAAGTATGTTTTATTTTGTAAATTATATATTTAAATTCTATAAGTTTACATAATATAAATTACGTTTATTATTTTGTTTTACATATTTTAATTTATAAAGGCTAATACAACAAAAATAAATAACAAATACTATTAACATAATAAAATTTTATAACACGCAAAATATAATTGCATATTCAAATCAAAAAATATTTTGTGTATTATAATACAGAATATTCCTATCAAATATTGTTATAAAAATGTTATTTTGTTATAATGTATATGAATATGTTGGCTTAAAATAGATACATAATTCAAAATTATTAGAATCTTTTATTGTTTTTTTAATTAAATTTTTGGAGGTGTTTTATTTTATGGATTTTAGACTAGCTAAAAGAATGAACAATCTTAAAGCATCTGAAATAAGAGAGCTTTTAAAGCTTGCTGAGATGCCTGAAATCATTTCCTTTGCAGGAGGAATGCCTGCACCTGAATTATTCCCAATAAAAGAGATGGAATTAGTAACCAAAAAAGTTCTTGAAGATCAAGGAAGGCTTGCTCTTCAGTATGGACCAACTGAAGGATATAGACCTCTTAGAAAAATTATAGCAGAACAAAGAATGAAAAAATCAGGAGTTAATGTTGATGAAAGCAGTATTTTAATAACAAGCGGTTCTCAGCAGGGTCTTGATTTTTCAGGAAGAGTATTTCTTGATAAAGATGATGTAGTTATTTGTGAAAGCCCTAGTTATTTAGGTGCTATAAATGCTTTTAAGGCTTATGAGCCTAAATTCGTTGAAATTCCTATGGATGATAATGGAATGATAATGGAAGAACTTGAAAAAGCGCTTTCTCAAAATCCTAACGCTAAGTTTATATATACTATTCCTGATTTTCAAAATCCAACTGGGAAAACTCTTTCAGTTGATAGAAGAAAGAGAATGGTTGAGCTTGCAGAAAAATATAATGTTCCAATAATTGAAGATAATCCCTATGGAGAACTAATATATGAAGGTGAAGTTTTACCCTCAATAAAGAGTTTTGATAAGAAGGGAATAGTTATTTATCTTGGTACTTTCTCTAAGACATTCTGTCCTGGTCTTAGAATAGGCTGGGTATGTGCAGACAAAGAAATTCTCTCTAAATATATAATAGTTAAACAGGGCGCAGATCTTCAAACCAACTCTATGTCTCAAAGAGAAGCAGCTATCTTTATGGAAAATTATGATTTAAACCAGCACATAGATAAAATAAAACAAGTTTATAAGAAAAGAAGAGATCTTATGCTCGAAACAATGGAACAAGAATTTCCTAAAAATTGTACCTTCACTCATCCTAAGGGCGGACTATTTACATGGGTAACTATTCCAGAAGGATTAGATGCTGCAAAAATTCTTGAAATGTGCTTAAAAGAAAATGTTGCCTTCGTCCCGGGAGGTTCGTTCTTCCCTAATGGAGGACACAAAAATCATTTCAGACTTAATTTCTCCAATATGTCTGAAGATAAAATAGTTGAAGGTATTAAAAGGCTTGCAAAGGTATTAAGAAACTTATAAATATCCTAGTGTTTTTATTAATAAACTCTTTGTATTTTGGGGTGTTTTTAAGGTGAATGTCCTTTCTTGCCTAGGTAGCATTCAAAAATTGATTTTAAGTAAAAAAGTATTGAATTAAAAAATGTAAAAAACATAATTAAAGGGGCTGTCGCACTAAAAGATTTACACACAATATATTGATTAACAAATTTAAAATCATCTCAATATATTGTAGTGTTTATTCTTAGTGCAACAGCTCCTTTTTCATTCAAAATAATTAATTTTCATCGCTTCTCTAACCTCACCCATAGTTTCCTTTGCAACTTTTCTTGCTTTATTTGTACCTTCTATTAAAATCTCATCTACAAGTTTCGGATGAGCTTCATAATAAGCCCTTTTTTCTCTAAATGGAGTAATAAGTTCATTTATCTTTGTTGCAAGAATTTTTTTGCACTCTACGCAACCAATCTTACCATTTTTACACATTTCTTCTATATTTTCTTTTTCATTTTTATTAAATATTCCTTGATACGAAAAAACAGTACATATATCCGGATTGCCAGGATCTGTCTTTTTAATTCTATTTGGGTCAGTTACAGCATTTCTAACCTTTTTCATTATATCATCAAAACTTTCTGATAGGTAAATAGCATTACCATAACTCTTACTCATTTTAAGTTTACCATCGAGACCAACAAGCCTTGGAACTTCACCAACAAGAGCCTGTGGCTCAACTAAAACCGGCTTATAAAGTTCATTAAATCTTCTTACTATTTTTCGACACATTTCAATATGAGGAACCTGATCCTCTCCAACGGGAACGAGGTTAGCCTTGCAAAAGCTTATATCTGCTGCCTGAGAAACAGGATAACCTAAAAATCCATAGGTTAAATCATTATATCCTCTTTCTTTTGCTTCAGTTTTTATAGTAGGATTGTGTCTCAAACTGTTTACTGATACAAACATAGAATAATAAATAGTAAGTTCTGCTATCTCTGGTATAAGCGATTGAACAAAAATAGTAGAAATTTCAGGATCAATACCAACAGACAGATAATCTATTGCAACATTTCTAAGACTTTCTGAGAGCATGGCTGGATTTTCAAAGTGCGTTGTTAACGCCTGCACATCTGCAAGTATAATAAAAGTTTCATATTCATATTGAAGCTTAACCCTATTTTGAAGACTTCCAAAATAGTGACCAAGATGTAATTTCCCTGTTGTTCTGTCACCTGTTAATATTCTTCCCTTCTTCATCACAAATTCCTCCCTTATATAATTAATTTTAACGAAGCTACCTAAATATAAATAAATAAAAAACTTCTCATCCTCAATGGGACGAGAAGTAACCCGCGGTACCACCCAATTTAGCTTAAAGCTCTCTTAACCTTTAACGCAGGATACGGCATTTTCTACTTATTTCGAAATGCAACTCAAGGCTCCATTCAACATACTATCTGTACCGGCTTTCACCAAACCCGGCTCGCTTTACAGAATCATAATGTTTACTATTTCCCTTCATAGCTTTAGACTTATTTTATAATATAAAATAAAATTTTGCAATATCTAACTATATAAAATCAATTTAGCATCTCCATACATAAATTTAAAACCATAATTTCTATAAAGGTTTACTGCTCTTTTATTATTGCCATCTACCGTAAGATATAATTTATTTATCCCAGCATTATTACAGTTTTCAACTATTTTATTTAAAAAATATGCCCCAAAGCCTCTTCCCTGAAACTCTGGTATGATTCCAAAATTAACAAGAAAAAAATCTCCTTTTATTTTAATGATTTGACCATATCCCACCGGAGTATCATAATATTCAAGAAAATAACAATAGTCTTTTAAAAACTTACTGCTGCTTTCTTCAAAGAATACTTCATTTAACGTTAAGTCTCTTCTTCCTTTAATATTTGAGAAAATTTTATTTTGAAGATTTACCCTGATATTTTCATCCTTATCTATTTTCATTTTCCTTACAACCAACTCATCTTTATTTTCCATACAACAATTATTAGTAACATCTAAAAACATACATAAATAATTATCTATTACTTTTAGTTTATAATATTTTTTATATGAATCTATATTTAACTTTTTATATTTTATTTTTAATTTAAAATCATTATTTTTAAAGTGCTTACTTAGAATATACAAAAATTTAAAAAAAGAAAATGTTATATCTTTAGGCATTACGTATACTTCATTATCATCACTTATAATAAATATACAGCAAATCCTATTATTATCAGATATAATATAACATTTTTGCTTGATTATATATTTAATAATACTTTCCTTAAATTCACTATAAAAATCTGCTTTATTGCTTATATCTTTTATTATTTTTTTTATATTTAATAAATCCTTTATTTGAGCTTTATAAATTTTATGCATAATTAATCCCTCATATACTTAAACAGCTACTTACAAAAAGTTAACTTAACTTCTTTTAAACATTTTTGATAAAAAACCTCTTTTTCTTTCCTTTTCGTATTTTAATTTTTCCTTAAGTTCTATTATTTCATAGGCCTTTTGTTTTAATTCCATTTTAAGCTTCATATTTTCAGTAATAAGAATATCTCTTTCTTTACTGCTGACGTTTTTATTTAACTCGCTTATACTACTATTAATTTCCTGAAGTTTTTCGTTTATTAATTTAATGATATTTTCACCTAAAGGAGCAAGAGAGGTATTATTTGATTCCATAGATAAATTTAATTCCTTTGCTATTGCTATTTCTTGTGAAACATCTAATATATTATCTTCAATTATTTTTTTTATCTGTCCATTCGTATAACCCTGCAATTGAAGTTGTTTTATAAAAATTAACCTATCGAATTCCTTTTGTGTAAAAAACCTTCTCCCATTAACATCCCTTGGTATATTCAAATTAAATTCTTTCTCATAATATCTAATTACAGAAGGTTTATATCCAGTTTTTTCACATACTTCTTTAAAAGTATAGGTTATTAATCCCATATAATCACCCCATATATATATTCTTTTAAACTAATCATTTTCCTTCAATATATGGAGTTTAATCTATCACAAAAATATACCACTTATTTACATATTCCCTTGATAAATTGTCGAAGATTTAAAAAAAACTACTTTACATAAAAAATATTTAAAAACTATATTGACTTAAAGGTTATATCATGATATATTATATTTCGTCAGTGTTAACTGAGTTCTTAAATAATTACTATTATATTTTAAGATATCGTGACCCCTTGGTCAAGTGGTTAAGACATCGCCCTTTCACGGCGGTAACATGGGGTCGAATCCCGTAGGGGGCACCATTAGGGCCTTTAGCTCAGTTGGCTAGAGCAACCGGCTCATAACCGGTCGGTCCGGGGTTCGAATCCCTGAAGGCCCACCATTAAATTTAATATGGCCAGATAGCTCAGTCGGTAGAGCAGTGGACTGAAAATCCTCGTGTCGCTGGTTCGATTCCGGCTCTGGCCACCAAAAGCAGCTAATAGCTGCTTTTTTTACTATTTATTCATTTAATTCATAAAACATAATAAATTTTTCAGCAAACTTTTCTTGATTATCAATGAACTTTAAAGTTCCTCTTAATTTCCTTAAATATTTATCCTCATCCCACCTCTTATTTTTATAATATCTTTTTCTTCCTAATTTTAAAAATTTATATGGAAACATTATAAGAGAAAATAAAAGTTCATATTCCTCCTTTGATAATGAATTTATATTAGAATAAGCATAAATTATTTCCTTTGCAACATTAAAATCCCATCCATATACTCTCTTATACATTATCTTTCTTATAAAGCCTGCAATATCCTTTATATATATATCGTATGAAAAATTATCAACATCAATAATATACATTTTCATAGTTTCATCCACTATTATATTTTTACAATAAAAACTATTGTGACAGATATCCCTTTCAATTTTTGCCTTTCTTAATAAATCAGTATATTTAGATTTAATAAGCATTTCAATAGACAAATCAACATACTTTAAAACCTTATCTATTGCCTCATAATACTCAATATCAAAAATAGTTTTTATCTTTTTATTTTCAATCAATTTTTTAAACCTTAAAATATCTTGCTTACCCTTTTTAAATTCCTCAGTATAATTTTTAAAAGTATTTTCTATTTTTAATTCTTTTGAAAAAAAGCCCTTTGATTTTATATGAAAATCAGAAAGCAGTAAAGCAGCTTTTTTTAATTCTTCTATGTCATTAATATTACAATTTCTCCCATCAATCCATTCTGTCATATAGTATATTGAGTTTTTGGTTTTTATATATTCCTTCCCTTCCCTCACCGATACAAAAGATACCATGTTTTCAAAGCTATTACTTTTTAAATACTCAATAAAAGATAAAATTTTTAATATTTTTTTATTACCATGCTTTAGTTTCTTTAAGCAATAATTTTTATCGTTATATTTAATTTTATAAACGCTTTTAATTTTTTCTATACTTTCTGCTATTATAGAATATTGTTTTAATATCTTTGTTATTTTGTTATATTCTTTTTTATTGATATCGATATCTAATAGCATAAATACCTCTTATTTATTGATTATATTAAATTAAATTTACGATTTTTAAAATGTATTACTTTAATATTTATCAATTATGATAATGTTTACTTTGATATAAAACAAATAAAAAAATTATATTGACTTATTTAAAAATATAATTTATAATAATAAATGTTCATGAGGGCCTTTAGCTCAGTTGGCTAGAGCAACCGGCTCATAACCGGTCGGTCCGGGGTTCGAATCCCTGAAGGCCCACCATTTGATTTAATATGCCGGCTTAGCTCAATCGGTAGAGCAACTGACTTGTAATCAGTAGGTTATTGGTTCGATTCCGATAGCCGGCTCCATATTTGGAGGGATTCCCGAGCGGCCAAAGGGGGCAGACTGTAAATCTGTTGTCAGTGACTTCGATGGTTCGAATCCATCTCCCTCCACCAAAGTGGCTGTCGCATTAGCAATTTAAAAACGCTAATGCGCAGTTTTTTTGTGCTGTTTTATAGTGTTTTCAAAGGCTCTTTGTCAATTGTTGGGGCAGGTATTTTTATAAAAATACCTGCCCCTTCTTATTTGGGTAGAATTTTAAAGTTGATTTATGAGGAAAGAAGAATCAAATTAAAAAATTGCATGACAAAAAGATTAACATTAGTTGGTTTTTAAAAAAGCTTATAAATTTAAGTATCTTTTATCTACAACAAAAAAATTAGCCTCTACTTTTTGTAGAAGCGGCATAAGGATTAAACCCCTTTGAGTTTAAATTAATATTACTAAAAAGTATATACTTATGTCAACAAATTAAAATATATAAATAGAATATTATTCCTGCATTAAAGTATACATTAATCTATACTTTTTAAAAAATTATAGGCAAGCGCACTTTGTAATGCACACCCAATAATCATACAATTTTCATCAATATCAAAGTAACTTCCATGGGCTGGATTCGTAATCCCTAATAGTTCATTTCTGCAGCCTAATTTATAATAAAGGCTTGGTATTATTTGTGCATAGTATGAAAAATCTTCAACACCCATAGAAGGTTCTTCTACCTCAATAAAATCTGCATAATTATATTCTTCAACAATCTTTCTGAAAAACTTTAAAAGTAAATCGTCGTTTTCAAAAGAAGGATACCCATCAATATATTCAAATATCGCCTCTCCTCTGTACATTTTT
This sequence comes from Caloramator sp., assembly GCA_026417075.1. Classification (GTDB taxonomy): domain Bacteria; phylum Bacillota; class Clostridia; order Clostridiales; family Caloramatoraceae; genus Caloramator_B. The sequence goes on along the minus strand of JAOADY010000026.1, from coordinate 612 downwards.
GCAGTATTTTCAACGATTTCAGAAACTCTATTTATACAATATTCTCTTAAATCCTTACCGAGGGTTCTTATTATTCCCTCCATAACTACATTTGAACTTATAGCATTTAAAGCTGTACCTCCATTTATTTTCCCTATGGTTATAACTGCATTATCAACTGCTGCTACTTCTCTTGATATTATTCCTTGAAGATTATCAATTATCTTTGCTGAAATATAAATACTATCTACCCCATCTTCAGGATGTGCTCCATGAGCCCCCTTACCCCTTACAGTTATTTTAAATGGGTTTGAAGCTGCACTAACAACACCTCTTTTTACTCCAACTTTTCCTGTTTCAATAGTTTCATCAACATGTAGTGCAATAATTGCACTTACCCCTTCAACAGCACCATATTCTATCATTTCCTTTGCTCCACCATAGCTTTCCTCTGCAGGCTGAAATATAAGCCTTATACTGCCATTAAGTTTATTTTCGATATTTTTCAAAAGAGCAGCTGCCCCTAATTGAATTGCAGTATGAGCATCATGTCCACAGGCATGCATTAATCCATAGATTTGTGATTTATAGGGAACATCCTTTAAATCGCACACCTCTAAAGCATCCATATCC
>JAOADY010000003.1 GCA_026417075.1 Caloramator sp. | reverse complement strand
TCTAAAAGTTGCATAACAAATTTTAACAACAGTATTTTACTATAAGGGGACTTTTAACCCCTAAGATTGGATAAATATTGCTACGCATTTATATTTGTCCATAGTTGGTAATTTGATTTTTAAAATTGCCTATCTAAAGTTCATAAATTAAACTTCTTTCGTATGTTGTTCTAATATTATACTTTATTTAATTGTCTTAATAAACTCTGTAAGTTTTGAAATTTGCTCAGGAGAAAGCTCTTTAGCATGGTCAAGGAGTTCTTTCAGTTCGGGAGAAAGAGATGGTTTATCTTCAATAAAAAAATCAGAAAGAGACACCCCATATACCGATAAAATTTTATTTAACTTATCAATAGTAGGGTTACTTTTACCAGCTTCTATGTCTGATATATAAGATTGAGCTACTCCAGAGGCACGAGCAAGTTTTATTGTTGAATAATTATATTTTATTCTTAATTCTCTAAGCTTTTTTCCAATATTCATAAAAATCACCTTTTAATTTGATAGATATATCGATTAATATATATTTTTATTTTAAATAAAAGCTTTTGTAAAAACAAGATAAATAAAGAATTTAAAAGAAAAAAAGAAATAATTAATAATAAACAATCGATATATAGAATTATATAGTTGTTAAATAATCGATATATCGAGTATAATTATGATTAGGGAGATGGTAAAGTGATTAATTTAAAACAGTTAAGACTACAACAAGGGTTAAGTCAAAGAAAACTTGCAAATAAAGCTAATATATCGCAATCAATGCTTAGTGATATAGAAAACAATAAAGTTAATCCTACTATTATAACTCTACAAAAGCTTGCTAAAGCATTGGATATAGACATAGGAGAGTTAATACAGGTTTCATAGTTAGTTTATGCAGAACTTATCTATTTAATAGTTTTAATTAAGTTGGTTATAGCTTCTAACTGCTCAGAAGTAAGCTCTTTAGCATGGTCAAGGAGTTCTTTAAGTTCGGGAGAAAGAGATGGTTCAATTTCTCCTATAAGTTCAGAAACAGTTATATTAAAAGCATTACTTAGTTTCAAAAGTGTTTCTATAGTTGGTGTTTTTTTCCCGTATTCTATTTCAGCTAAATATATGGCAGATACACCTGAAATTTCTGAAACTTCTCGACGTGACAATCCTTTAAGGTTTCTTAAATTTTTAATGTTGGCTCCTACATCCAAAGCAATCACCTCACATAATATATGCTAAAGCATATATTTATTATAACAATAATTTTTCATAAATTAAAGATATTCAAAGTAAAACAAAGAATATAAAAGATAAATAGCAATAAATTATTGCTATAGCAAATAATAATATTATACATATATAATGCTATAGCATATAATATAAATTATAGGGGTGAGATAATGAAATTAAAAGAATTATGCAAAAGTAAAGGAATTACAATCAAAAAACTTTCTGAAATAACTGGTATATCCTTGATTTATTTATATGAATTAAACAGAGGTACTAAGAAAAATCCATCTGCTGACATTGCATTAAAACTTGCTAAAGCTCTTAATATAGACATAGAAGAATTAATACAGGCTTCATAAATAGATTATGTAAATTTTTAGTTTATATATAAGTTTTATAGTAATATTATATCCAATTTTACATATATAACCAAATATTTTTAATAAAATATGAAATTTAAAAGCTAAGGGGGAGTTTTAAATGCAGTCTCTTAAAGAGAAAATTAAACAAAGATACCCTCTTATGAAGATTGTAGATGATGAAGCAAATTGTGATATGTCAGTTAAGTTTAACCGATATGGATTTATTGATTTTGATGATTGGGTTGCAATTAGAAGTGGAAATACTATTGAGATTTATGACCAAGAAGGGATACTAAGGGAAATATTAAGTTGGACATCTAATAATTAACAAAAATATAAAAAATCTTTATTTTTTCTGTTGAAAATTATAAGGAGTTTGATTAGAATGGAATTAAGAAATGCTTGGTCAAGTTATGCTTCTTTAGCTTGTCAATATAGAGAAACAGCTAAAAGACTTAAAGATAATTCGGAGATAATAAAAAAATCTTCTAATATTGATGCAGATATTGATACAAAGATAGTTAGCCAAATGGCAAAAGAAGCAAGTTTAATTGCTGATGATCTACATAAAAAAATATTATACTCTTATAATATGCTAAGTGAAGAAGAACTATCATTGTTTACAGACAGGCAGAGAGAAGTCCTTGAACTTAGACAGAAATATAAACCTAAAAAAGTTGCTGAGATATTGGGAATTACATCTGATGAAGTATTTAACATTTATAAACAAGCTTTAAAGAAGATAGAGAAGTATAATAAACAAAAATTATCTAATATACAGATAGGGCTGAGTCCACAACAAGAGAAAATATATATATTATATTCCAAAGGGAAAAAATATACTGAAATTGCAAATGAGTTAAATATATCAATTAATACATTAAAAAAACAACTTAATAGAATAAAACAAAAAAGGGTGACAAATCTATACAATTTTTACTAAGGGTAGAGGTCTGCCAAAAAATATTAATAATTTTATTGCGTATATTTTTATTTTTTGCTATATTGAAACTAATGAAAATATTTTTAAAATATGTACCAAGATAATAAACATATGCATAAATATTAAATACATCGGAATCAAATGTAAAAAAGCAAATATCTATAATAAAAAAGGTTACCAAAAATGCCTTAAAATAATTGAGGGTAGGAGTGTGTCCATGAATCATAAGATAAGATTAATGGACTTTTTATTTTGCTCATATTTAGATAAAAAGCAAGGCACAATAATGTGTCTTTTTTATTTGCAAAAAAAGGAGAGGATTTTTTTGGTCACTATTAAAGAATTCTTTTCTACAGCAACAGATATTCTTCTTAAAGAAAGAGAGCATGGAGAATGTACATATATTGAAGCAATTAAAAAAGCAGAAGAAAAATTCGGTATTACACATGATGAGCTGAAAAAGATTTGTGGTGTTGTCATAATTGATAAAAATTCTAATAAAAAATAATTTTATTTATTTGCTTTGGACATGCAGTTTCCAAAGCTTTTTTTCATAAAAATAGATATATAATATTTGATTTGGAGGGTTTTGCTATGGAAAAAGATAAACCTACAAAATTTATAATTGTTGTTGAAGAAGTCTTCAATACTGACAATATAGAGCTGCGGAAGTTAACTCTTGAGGCTATCTTATGTGAAATAATCAAAAAAGAGATTATAACGTCAGTGTAATAACTACCCGTTTTTGATATAATATGATTAACAAGGCAGGTAGTTATATATCTTTTTGAAAGGATGTATAGCTATTATGAAAAAAGTAGCAATTTATTGTAGATTGTCAGATGAAGATAAAAATAAAGAAAATGAATTAGATAATAGTGAAAGCATTGAAAATCAAAGAAGCCTGTTAATTAAATATGCAAATGACAATGGCTGGCAGATTTATGACATTTATGTTGATGATGATTATTCAGGACTTGATAGAAATAGACCAGATTTTAATAGAATGATTAAAGATGCTGAAAATCACTGCTTTGATATCATCCTTTGTAAACATCAGTCAAGATTTACAAGAGATATGGAGCTTGTTGAAAAATATCTGCACAATAAATTCATAGAATGGGGTATAAGGTTTATTTCAGTAGTTGACGGAGTTGATAATTTTGATAAATTTAATAAAAAATCAAGACAAATTAATGGGCTTATAAATGAATGGTATTGTGAAGATATAAGCGAATCAATAAAGGCTGTTTTTAAAATTAAACAAGAGAGAGGAGACTATATTGGTTCCTTTGCTCCTTATGGCTATAAGAAAGATAAGAATAATAAAAATAGGCTAATTATAGATGAAGAAGCAGCAAAAGTTGTTCGTATGATATTTTACTACTATTTAGATGGTAATGGTACACAGCATATTGCAAGAATACTAAATGAAAAAGGTATTCCTAATCCAACAATGTATAAAAAAATGTGCGGATATAAATATATTAACCCTTTCATTACTAATGAGTATGGTTTATGGAATAAAACAACTGTAAAAAGGATTTTAAGAAATAAAGTATATATTGGAAGTGTTGTTCAACATAAAATAAAAAAACTTAATTATAAATCTGATAAAGCAATTAATCTTAAGCCGAATGAATGGATTATTGTTGAAGGGAAACATGAACCAATTATTGATAAAAAAATTTTTAATTTAGTTCAAGAAAAATTAGACAGTAATATCAGAAATTGTGGAATTGGGATACCTCATATCTTTGCAGGGAAACTGCGATGTATGGATTGTAAAAGCACAATGACCAAAACTACAAACGGAGCAGGAAGCACATATTTTAGATGCAGTCTTTATGCTACTTCAAAAAATTTATGTTCAAATCATTCTATTAAATATGAAACTTTAGTAGAAACTGTTTCTCAAAAACTTCATTATTATATAAATCTATTTTGTAACGAAAACAGTATAAATAAGAAACTTGAAAAAGATAAAATAATAAACGATAATATAATTATAATTACAAAAGAAAGAGATAAAATAATAGGTGATATAACAGAAAGAAAAAATGCAGTAAAGGCTCTTTATCTTGATAAAGTAAGAGGAAGCATTTCTGAAGAACAGTTTACTGAACTAAATAAAATTTTTTGCAACGAGATTGAACAGTTAACAAAACGAAAAGAATCTTTAGATAAAGAGATAGAAGATTTAACAAAAAAGAATAGAGAAACAAATAATTTTATTTTTTTAATAAATAAATATAAAAATTTTACTGAATTAACTTATTCGATGGTAAATGAATTGATTAATTATATTGAAATAGGAGAAAAAAATTCAATTAATAAGGAACAAAAAATTGTAATACACTGGAATTTTTAATTATTAAAGCTGTGTGTTTAAGAACTCGTAACTCATGTAATTGACCCTAAATATCCTGGGGCTGTTGAAAGGATATTGAACTTTGGGGATTATTGGGATATAGATTACCTTAGAGAAAAGAAAGATGAAATAAAATATTATTTTGATGAAATTGAAAAGCACTATAAAATATTTTTTGAATATATGCAATCCGCAAAGCTAATACATGATAAATGGGAAAAGGAATATTTAAAGGGAATGGACTTTAAAAAAGCTGATGAAATGACTGAAATTTTAATAAAAAGTATTATTATAAAGAACCAAAATAAAAAATCAAAGGAATGGCACAGATTTGCAGGGGCAATGACTCCACAGGGACAGTTAACATTTTATGATATTTTAACAAAACATATTAAAAACAGATATGTTGTAAAGGGAAGACCAGGAACAGGGAAATCTACTATGACAAAAAAAATAGCAAAGGCTGCTTTGAAAAATGGATATGATGTTGAATATTATCATTGCAGTTTTGACCCTGACAGTATAGATATGATTATTATTCCTGAACTCAGTTTTGCTTTATTAGATGGAACAGCTCCCCATGAGTTAGAGCCGGAAAACTATGATAATGTAGTTGATATGTTTGAATTTATAGATACAGATGTTGTTCATGAAGATGAAGATCCTATAAAATCAATCGAATTAGATTATGTAAAGGAAATTGAAAAGGCTAAATTTATATATAGAAAGATTTATGAAATTCATAATGAACTTGAAAAATATTATATTGATGCTATTGATTTTAATGATGTTAATGCTCTTAGAATAAGGATTACCGATACAATAAAATCATTAAAAAAATGATAGATATTTAAGACACTTTCAAAGTGTCTTTTTTATATATAAAATAAATTTTTAAAAAGTAATTATTATTATTGACTAATTAATTAATAAAGTATATAATCAATTTATCGAACTAACGTTCCAAAGGGTGATGATTATGGGAGAATTTAAGATAAAATCAAATTTTAAACCGACAGGAGATCAGCCTGATGCTATAGAAAAATTAGCACAGGGAATATTAAAGGGAGATAAATTTCAAACTCTTCTTGGGGTAACGGGCTCAGGAAAGACTTTTACAATGGCTAATATTATTGAAAAAGTTCAAAAACCAACCCTTGTTATTGCTCACAATAAAACTCTTGCAGCACAGCTTTGCAACGAGTTTAAGGACTTTTTCCCTGACAGTGCAGTTGAGTATTTTGTAAGTTACTATGATTACTATCAGCCAGAGGCCTATGTTCCTCAGACGGATACATATATTGAAAAGGATGCTGCAATTAACGATGAGATAGATAAATTGAGGCACTCAGCAACAGCGGCCCTTTTTGAAAGACGTGATGTTATAATTGTTGCCAGCGTGTCCTGTATATACGGTTTAGGCGATCCCTTTGAATATAAAAGCCTTATGCTTTCATTGAGAAAAGGTATGGAAAAAGATAGGGATGATATATTAACAAAACTTGTTGATATACAATACGAAAGAAACGACATTAATTTTATTAGAGGAACCTTTAGAGTAAGAGGGGATGTTGTAGAGATATTTCCAGCTTCATCTTCGGATAAAGCAATTAGAGTAGAAATGTTTGGAGATGAAATAGATAGGATATGTGAAATAGATGTTTTAACTGGTGAAATACTTGGAGAGAGAAATCATGTATCTATTTTTCCTGCATCCCATTATGCAGCCTCAAAAGAAAAAATAGAAGAGGCAATAGTTAAAATAGAAGAAGAACTTGAAATAAGATATAAAAATTTAATAGATGAGGAAAGGCTTCTTGAAGCTCAAAGACTTAAACAGAGAACAAATTATGATATTGAGATGCTTCGTGAAGTAGGATACTGCACAGGAATAGAAAATTATTCTAGACATTTTGATGGGAGAAAAACAGGAGAGCCTCCCTATACTCTTCTTGATTTCTTTCCAGAGGATTTTTTGATATTTATAGACGAATCTCATGTTACTATACCTCAGATTAAGGCTATGTAAGGAGGAGATAAATCAAGGAAGGATAATCTTGTTGAATATGGGTTTAGGCTTCCCTGTGCTTATGATAACAGACCGCTTAAATTTGAAGAATTTGAGAAAAAAATTAACCAATGTATATTTGTTAGTGCAACTCCTGCAGAATATGAATTAAAGCATTCAAGCCAAATTGTTGAGCAGATTATAAGACCAACAGGGCTTGTGGATCCAGAGATAATAATTAGACCTATTAAGGGGCAGATTGATGATTTAATATCAGAAATAAAATCAACTGTTAAAAATGGTTTTAGAATACTTGTTACTACGCTTACAAAAAAGATGGCTGAAGATTTAACGGATTATTTAAAGGATGTGGATATAAAGGTAAGATATTTGCATTCTGATATTGATACAATAGAAAGAATGAAGATAATAAGAGATTTAAGGCTTGGAGTTTTCGATGTATTAATAGGCATTAACCTTCTAAGGGAAGGACTTGACATACCTGAGGTAGCTCTTGTTGCTATATTAGATGCTGATAAGGAAGGATTTTTGCGCTCTGAAACATCATTAATACAAACAATAGGAAGAGCAGCAAGAAATTCAAATAGCCGAGTAATAATGTATGCAGATAATATTACGGATTCTATGAAAAGAGCTATTGATGAAACGAATAGAAGAAGAAAGATACAAATGGAATATAATGAAAAAAATAATATAATCCCAAGGACTATTATAAAACCTGTACATGAAATAATAGAAGCAACAAAGATTGCAGAGGATAGGGCTGAGTATGTTGAAAATGAAATAAGCCTTGAGGAACTTTTAAAATCCCTTGAAAAAGATATGAAAGAAGCGGCAAAGAATCTTGAATTTGAAAAAGCAGCCCAGATTAGAGATAAAATCTATAAACTTAAAAAATTTATAAATGAAAAAAATAGATAAATATATCTAGTATAATAAATTATTAAAATATAATTTGTTTTTACGCTGAAGATAAAGCAATAAAATGGAGGGCAAATATGTCTACTGATAAAATAATAATAAAAGGTGCAAGACAGCACAACCTAAAAAATATAGATATTGAAATTCCAAGAAATAAGCTTGTTGTGTTTACTGGTTTATCGGGCTCAGGGAAATCATCCCTTGCCTTTGATACAATATATGCTGAAGGGCAAAGAAGATATGTTGAATCTCTTTCAGCTTATGCAAGACAGTTCTTAGGACAGATGGATAAACCTGATGTTGATTATATAGAAGGTTTATCTCCTGCGATTTCAATAGACCAGAAAACTACTAGCAAAAATCCACGCTCAACTGTTGGAACAGTTACAGAAATTTATGATTATTTAAGACTTCTTTATGCGAGAGTTGGAATTCCCCATTGCCCAAAATGCGGAAGAGAAATTAAGCAGCAGAGCCTTGATCAGATAGTCGATAAGGTTTTAGAGTTTGGAGAAAAAACCAAAATAATAATATTGTCTCCTGTTGTAAGAGGAAGAAAGGGTGAACATATAAAGCTTCTTGAAAACATTAAGAAAAATGGTTTTGTAAGAGTAAGGATAGATGGGGAAACAATAGACATAAATGATGAGATAAAACTTGAAAAAAATATAAAGCATAACATAGAAGTAGTAGTTGATAGAATTGTAATTAAAGAGGGAATAGAAGCAAGACTTTCAGATTCAATAGAAACAGCATTGAAGCTTTCTGAGGGACTTGTTTTAATTAATGTTGTAGATGGTGAGGAATTTTTATTCAGCGAGAATTTTGCATGCCCTGACTGCGGTGTAAGCATTGGAGAACTTGCTCCAAGAATGTTTTCATTTAACAATCCCTATGGAAAATGCTCTGTATGTGATGGATTAGGCTCTTTAATGGAACTTTCTCCTGATTTAATAATTCCCGATAGAAAAAAATCCATAAATGAAGGGGCAATAAAGCCCTATGGTAGCCTTAAGGAGGATTCTTGGACATACTCTATAATATCTGGGCTTGCAAAACACTATAAATTCAGTCTTGATGAACCTTTAGAAAATCTGTCTGAAAATATAATAAATATATTGCTCTATGGAAATAACGGAGAAAAATACAAAATAGAATATAATACTGAATTTAGAAGAGGAGAGATAATCCATACCTTTGAAGGTATAATTCCAAACCTCGAAAGAAGATATAAGGAAACAAATTCCGATTATATAAGAAGTGAAATAGAAAGCTATATGACTATTAAAAAATGTCCTAAATGTAATGGGGCAAGGCTAAGGGAAGAGAGCCTTGCTGTAACAGTAGGAGGCCTTTCAATAAATAAAGTATGCGATATGGCTGTAAGAGATAGCTTAAACTTTTTTAATAATCTTATTTTATCTGAAAAAGAAATTACTATTTCAAAACAGATAATTAAAGAGATTAAGGCAAGACTTCAGTTCATGGTTGATGTTGGACTTGATTATTTAACCCTTTCAAGGTCGGCTTCAACTTTGTCAGGAGGGGAATCTCAAAGAATAAGACTTGCAACACAAATAGGTTCAAGTCTTGTAGGTGTTTTGTATATACTTGATGAGCCAAGCATAGGACTTCATCAAAAGGATAATGATAAATTATTGGCTACGTTACAGCATATGAGGGATCTTGGAAATACTGTAATAGTAGTAGAACATGATGAAGATACTATAAGAGCAGCAGATT
>JAOADY010000128.1 GCA_026417075.1 Caloramator sp. | reverse complement strand
GGTATAGCTCTTAATCTTTTAATAATATATTCAAGTTTTTCATCGGATAAAGTCAGAGGATCGCCGCCTGAAATCAAGACATCCCTTATTGCAGGTGTTTTTTCAATATACTTTATAGCAGCTTCGATTTGTTCCATAGGAAGTGCATTATCATGCTGTCCTGCAAATCTTCTTCTTGTGCAATGCCTACAATCCATTGCACATTCATCGGTAACAAGAAGCAAAACCCTGTCAGGATATCTATGAGTTAATCCTGGAACTGGTGAATCTGTGTCTTCATGCAACGGATCTAAAAGATCTTCATTTGCTTTAAAAAGCTCGTTTTTAGTTGGTATAGCCTGTTTCCTTATGGGGTCATCAGGATTATTAATATCTATAAGTGAAAGATAATAGGGGGTTATCGCCATCCTTAATGTTCCAAGACAGGTTGCAACTCCTTTTTCTTCCTCTTCAGTTAAAGGTACATACTTTTTTAAATCCTCTAGAGTTTCAATCCTATTTTTAAACTGCCATTTCCAGTCATTCCACATCTTGTCTGGAATATCTTTAAAGAGTTTAAATCTACTGTTTATATCCATCTTTATAGCCCCCGCAAAAATTAATTTGTATATTTTTCTTCAAAAATTTTTCTTAATTTTTCATTCTCTCTTAATTCCTGTAATGTTATTTCAGCATGACCTTTGGTATATCCATTACCAACAATCATAGTAACATCTTTACCAATTCCTTCTGCTCCCAGGGCAGCCTTTGTAAAACTCGTTGCCATCGAGAAAAAGTATACTATCCCTTCATCCTTAACAGGTAAAATTGTTGACATTTCAGTATCTGGAACATTTACACAATTAATAGCTACATCAAATTCTTTTCCATTATTTGCTTCAAGAGTTTTATTCAGTACTTCAACAGGTTTTGTAGCATCTACCATAACTATTTCGTGACAAATTCCTAAATATTTAAGTTTTTCTACATCTTTTTGAGATCTTACAACAGCCACAACTTTTCCTGTAGGTCCAACCCTTTTCATGGCCTCATAACAGCAAAGCATCCCTGATTTTCCACCTGCTCCCAATACAAATACGCTTTGTCCTGGTCTTACAAGTTTTGCAGTCTGAGCAGGAGCACCAGCAACATCAAGAGCAGCTAGAGCCAACGCTTCATCCATATCCTTTGGAATCTTTGCATATATTCCGCTTTCAAACAATATAGCCTTACCCTTTATTTCTACTCTGTCTATTTCAGGTTTAATGTCTAATATTTCATCAATCCTAAGTGGAGTCAATGAAAGAGAAACAAGAGTTGCTATTTTATCTCCTACCTTCAAATCGGTTTTTCCAATTAAATCCTCACCAATTTTTTCAACTATACCTATAAGCATTCCTCCTGAACCTGTAACAGGATTCTGCATCTTTCCTCTTTCCTTTACTATTTCTAAAATCCTATTTTTTATTTTTTCAACATTTCCCACCTGCTCCTGTTCTATCTGTTTAAAACTTGCAGAATCAATATTTAATGCAATAACATCTATTAAAATTTCGTTATCATAAATATTCATATCGTTTGAAATTTTTTTTGCTGGCTGTGGTAATACTCCTTGTGGTTCAATAACTCTATGTGTTCCATATTTACATCCTTTCATATATACCCCTCCTAAATATTCATTGTTTTTATATCTTCAGGAATAATCAATTCTGCTTCCGTTAAATTTTTTATTTCTTCAACAGTTGTATCTTTATAAATTTCTTTTAAAATCAAACCTTTTTCAGTAACCTCCAATACGCAAAGCTCAGTTACAATCATATTTACTTCACCTTTTGCTGTAAGAGGAAGCCTGCATTTTTTTAATATTTTAGGTTGTCCCTTACTTGTATGCTGCATTGCAACTATAACCTTTTTAGCTCCGACAACTAAGTCCATTGCTCCACCCATACCAGGAACCATTTTGCCTGGTATTATCCAGTTTGCAAGATTTCCTTCCTGATCAACCTCAAGGGCTCCAAGAACAGTAATATCTACATGTCCTCCTCTTATCAAAGCAAAAGAAATTGAACTGTCAAAAAATGCTCCACCTGGCAAAACTGTTACAGGAATACCACCAGCATTAGTTATATTCTTATCTTCCATACCAACTTCAGGCATTGGACCCATTCCCACCATTCCGTTTTCAGATTGAAATATAACCTGAACTTCTTCTGGGACATAATTTGAAACTAAAGTTGGTAGACCAATTCCCAAATTAACAAGCTGTCCATCTTTTAATTCCTTTGCTATTCTTTTTGCAATTATCTCCTTCGCTAAATCTGCATTAGGTATCAAATCATTCACCACCCTTTATAACATAATTAACTACAACTCCTGGAGTCATTACCTCCTCAGGAGTTAACTGTCCTATATTTACAATTTCATCTGCCTCAACTATAACTGTATCTGCAGCAAAGGCTATTATTGGATTAAAATTCCTTGTGGTTCCTTTATAAAAAATATTACCCATTTCATCAACAATATTTCCCTTTACTAAACTAATATCTGCCTTAAGAGGAAGTTCTAAAATATATTCTTTTCCGTTTATATTTAATTTTTGCTTTCCCTCTTCTACAATTGTTCCAACGCCTGTTGGAGTAAGTACTCCTCCAAGGCCAGCTCCCCCCGCCCTTATTCTTTCAATCAATGTTCCCTGTGGACATAATTCAACTTCCATTTTTCCTTCATTCATGAGTCTTCCTGTTTCTGGATTTGTTCCTATATGAGATACAATTACCTTTTTAACTTGTCCATTAACTACCAATCTTCCTATGCCTCTATCTGGAAAAGCAGTATCATTAGCAATAATAGTAAGTTCCTTAACATTCATATCAACAAGTAAGTCAATTAATTTTTCAGGTGTTCCACAGGCTAAAAATCCTCCTATCATCAAAGTCATGCCATCTTTAATCAATGGTTTTATATCATCAATATCAACTACTTTTTTCATATAATCACCTCTTTATACCCAGTATTTCCCTAGCCTCATCAGGAGTTGCAATATCTCTCCCGAATTCCTTTGCAATTCTAACAACTTTCTCTACAAGTTCCGCATTAGAATTAGCTAAAACACCCTTTGAAATATAAATATTATCTTCAAACCCCACTCTTACATTTCCTCCCATTATAATCCCCATGGTAGCAAGAGGAAATTGATAGCGTCCTATTCCAGTTACAGTCCATGTTGAATTTTTAGGAACACTCTCTGCCATAAATATTAAATCTCTTGGTTCTCCAGATATACCGCCATTAACTCCCATAACAAAATTAAAATGCATAGGTTCTTTAATATAACCTTTTTTATTTAATCTTAAAGCTGCATCTATCATTCCTTTATCAAATACTTCTAATTCCGGTTTTATCCCAAATTCATTTAATTTTTCAGCAAAATATATTATTGTATTTTCAGTATTAACAAATATATCATCTCCTCCGAAGTTCACTGTACCGCAGTCTAAAGTTGCCATTTCAGGCATTAAATAAACAGGCTGAAGCCTTTCTTCATTTGTCATACCAACTCCTCCACCAGTTGAAGGCTGTATTATGACATTAGGGCATCTTTCCCTTATAGCCTCAATACAAGCTCTAAATCTTTCCTTATCTTGAGTTGGAGTTCCATCGTCATATCTTACATGAAGATGAATTATGCTCGCTCCTGCTTTATAACATTTTTCAGCTTCCCTTGCGATTTCTTCAACAGTATATGGAACATTAGGATTTTGCTTTTTAGTTACTTCAGCTCCACATATAGCTGCCGTTATAATAAGTTTTTCCATTCTATCACCTACCTTTTTATTCTTTGTTTATCCTTTGGAACAACACAGGTTCCACTAGCTTTGCAAACAACTATCGGTTTTTCTAAAACTTCAGCTGCAGAATCATTTATATCTGGTCTTGATTGAATAACCTTTCTTGCCTCAAACTTCATCTTCCTAGATGTATTTCCAACTTCAACCATTTCACCTTCCGCCTCAATATAATCTCCGGCATAAACAGGAGCTAAAAATTCCACATTATCATAGGCTCTAAACAATCCTTCATCTCCGTCATATCTTATCAAAAGTTCAGTTGCCACATCCCCAAATAAATTGAGCATTCTTGCTCCATCAACTAAATTTCCTCCATAATGTGCATCATTCATACTCATTCTCAGTCTTATCAATACCTTCAATAAGAATCCCCCCTATATTTTTCTTAATTTTTTGATAATTTTAAACATATTAAAAGCGCTATTTATGCAATGGTTTTCGCCATTGCATAAATAGCGCTTCATAGCAAACTATGACAGAGACAGAGCTTACACTCTGACCCCAAGAATATATTTAGGAACCAATATATTCTTTCGGCAGATAAACCCTTCATCTAATGTATCGGAAGTTCCTTTCCTTAACAACATTAAACTACCCTTTTATCTGCACCTCTATTTATGCAAAACATTGTTAATATTTCCAATTTTATTATAATACCAATTTAATTCTTTGTTAATATATTTTTTAAATTTTCTAAATATTTGCATTCTGAATCAATATTGATATCCCCATACCTGCTCCAATGCAAAGTGCCGCAATACCATATTTCTTATTTTGTCTTATAAGTTCATGAATTAATGTTACTAAAATTCTGCTTCCACTTGCACCAATTGGATGACCTATGGCTATTGCACCACCATTTACATTAACCTTATTTTCATTAAGATTTAACTCCTTTAGTACTGCTAATGATTGAGATGCAAAGGCTTCATTAAGTTCAAACAAATCAATATCATCAAGCGTCAAATTTAATTTATTCAACATTTTATTAATTGCATTTACAGGACCTATTCCCATTATACCTGGCTCAACACCAGCAAGTGCAAACCCTTCTATGTAAACAAGAGGTTTTAATCCTAGTTCATTACATTTTTCCTCGGAAGCAACCAAGACAGCCGCTGCGCCATCATTTATACCCGATGCATTTCCAGCAGTTACAGTACCATTTTCCTTAAATGCAGGTCTTAACTTTGCAAGTTTTTCTAAAGTTGTTTCTTCCCTTATATATTCATCATCTTTAAATATTATTTCTTCCTTTTTAGTCTTTATTTTAACAGGTATAATTTCATCAATAAATTTGCCATCTTTTCTTGCTTTAGCTGCCTTTATTTGACTATTATAAGCAAATTTATCCTGATCCTGTCTTGTTATATTATATTTATCAGCCAAGTTTTCTGCTGTGATTCCCATGTGATAAAGATTAAAGGGACAAGTTAACCCATCATTAATCATAACATCAATAAGCTCAGTATTTCCCATTTTTATACCATTTCTTATTCCCTTTACTAGAAATGGAGCATTTGACATACTTTCCATACCGCCTGCAATACTCAACTCTTCTTGTTCTGCCAGAATAGAAGTATATGCCATTATAACTGAATGGAGACCAGAACCACATACAGTATTAACTGTTGTTGCTGGAACAGAAATAGGAACACCCGCCTTAAGTGCTGACTGTCTTGCAGGATTTTGACCGTTTCCCGTCTGAAGTACATTTCCCATATAAACCATGTCTATATTATCTTTAATTTGCGGGTTCTCCTTTAACAAATTTTCAATAACGATTCTTCCTAATTCAACTGAATTAAGATTTGATAAAGAACCCATAAATGAGCCAACAGGCGTTCTTTTAGCATAAGTAATTGCTACTTTTTTCATACTTTTCCCCCTCTTTTGAAAATTTAGAATTTTCCTATTATTATATTATACCGTTTATATTTATAAATCAATAAAATTAAGATATAATTTTTTTATTTTCTAAAACCTCTTTAACATTCCATAAAAATTCCCTGACTTGTTAATTAAAAATCAGGGAATTTTTATTATCAATATTCATAGAATCCTTTACCTGTTTTCCTGCCCAAATATCCTGCTCTAACCATTTTTTTTAAAAGTACATGAGGTCTATATTTTGCATCTCCGGTTTCTTTCAATAGATATTCCATTATAGCAAGGATTATATCGTTTCCAATAAAATCAGCAAGCTCTAAAGGCCCCATGGGATGGTTTGCTCCAAGTTTCATTGCTTTATCTATATCTTTTGCAGAGGCAATTCCTTCAGCTAAAATGCCAATAGCTTCATTAATCATTGGAATTAAAATTCTATTGACTACAAATCCAGGTGCCTCATTAACTTCAACTGGTTCTTTCCCAATAGAAATTGCAACATCTCTAATCTTATTAAAAGTATTTTCAGAAGTTGCGATTCCTCTTATTATTTCAACAAGTTTCATTACAGGAGCAGGATTAAAAAAATGCATACCTATAACCCTATCGGCTCTGTTAGTTGCTCTTGCAATTTCTGTAATTGATAAGGAAGATGTATTACTAGCTAAAATTGTATTTTCTTTGCATATATTATCAAGTTTTTTAAAAAGCTCTTTTTTAGCATCAATATCTTCAATAATAGCTTCAATAACTAAATCACATTCCTTTGCATCTTCAATATTTGTAGTTTTATAAAACTTTGAAAGAATATCCTTCTTGTCTTTTTCATTAATTTTCCCCTTTTCCCATAGCTTTGAAATATTTTTTACTACTGAATTATATCCTTTCTCAACAAACTCTTCTTTTAAATCGCTCAAATAAACTTCTACTCCATTTTGAATAAAGGTTTGAGCTATTCCTGCTCCCATAGTACCTGAACCAGCAACAAATACTCTCATTTTTATCCCCCTATTTATTATTAAATTTTTCAATCTTTCTTTTTTCAACGAATGCCTTCATGGCATTTTTTTGATCTTCTGTTGCAAAACATTGTGAAAAAACTTCAGTTTCATACATAACGGCCGTATCAATATCGGTCTGAAAGCCTCTGTTAATAGATGCTTTTGCAAGACTTACTGCAATGGGAGCATTTTCACATATTTTCCTTGCAATCTTCTTAGCTTCTTCTAAAAGTTCTTCTTTTTTTACCAATTTATTAATCAATCCAATCCTTAATGCTTCACTAGCCTCAATCATATCTCCTGTAAAAATTAATTCCTTTGCTTTTGATGTTCCCACAATTCTTGAAAGTCTTTGTGTTCCTCCAAAACCTGGAGTTATACCTAGCTTTACTTCAGTTTGACCAAATTTTGCACCTTCACAGGCAATTCTTATATCACAAGCCATAGCAAGTTCACATCCACCACCTATTGCATAACCATTAATTGCTGCAATAGTTGGAATTTTTAAATTTTCAATCTTTCTAAATACACGATTCCCTAATAGACTAAATTCTCTAGCTTCTTTAGGATTCATATCCTTCATCTCTAAAATATCAGCTCCTGCAACAAATGCTTTATCTCCATCTCCAGTAATTATAAGCGCATAAATTTCTTCATCTTTTTTAAATTCAAGTGCTACTTCTAATTCCTTTAATACCAAAAAATTTAAAGCGTTTAAATTTTTCGGCCTTGAAATTTTTAATATTGCAATATTGCCTTCTTTTTGTAAAACAATAGTTTCCAATCTCTCACCTCCAATAAAATTATATCATTATTTTGATAATTTTAAAAAATCATAATTTTTAAATTATCATCTTAAACTTTATTTATTGCTTATTTTTTCCTTTAAAACCACCTATTTATAGGCTAAAATATAATTAATCATAAAGACATACATTTTATAAAAGGAGGCTTATAATAATGTTTACCGCATCGGTTATTGACTTTAATAAAATAAAGATAGTACTTGAAAAAGGAGCAAAGATAAACCATGATGATTTAATAATAAAAAACGGAGAAAAGCTTTTAAATATAGAAAAAATAATAATCGATATGGATTGTACTTATGTTTTACTAAAAGATGAAATAAATATAAAATATTATTGCTTTGTAACTTATAAAAGCACAACTATTAAAGCCCTTTATACAGAAATATTTAATTCTAAAAGTTTCAATGAAAGGTATTACACTGAACTACCTTTAGGCTGTATTTTTAATAAAAGCAGCTGCCTTTTTAGAGTTTGGTCTCCTGCTGCAACTTCAGTAAATCTTCTTTTATATAAAAATGGTGACTCGCAAATCAGCGAAACACCAAAAAGACTTAAAATGTATGAAGAAAACGGTCTTTGGAGTTTAAATATTGAAGAAGATTTGGAAGGTCTTTTTTATACTTACGAAGTAGAAGTTTATGGCATTAGAAATGAAGCCGTAGATCCCTATGCTAAAGCTGTTTCTATTAATGGGCTTAGAGGAGCAATAATAGATTTAAACAAAACTAATCCCGATAATTTTTTAAAAGAAGAATTTTTACAGCTAAATAACTTTACAGAAGCAATAATTTATGAAGTGTCAATTAGAGATATGTCAATGCATCCAGACAGTGGCATTAAACATAAAGGAAAATTTTTAGGTCTTACAGAGGAAAATACCAAGTCTTCCAAAGGATTATCAACAGGATTGAGCCATATATTAGAACTTGGTGTAACTCATGTTCAGCTTATGCCCATATATGATTTCAGCTATACAATCACTGATGAAAAAAATCCTGTAAACTATAATTGGGGATATGATCCTCAAAATTACAACGTTCCTGAAGGAAGTTATTCAACCGATGCTTATAATCCAAAAGTTAGGATATTTGAACTTAAAACTTTAATTCATACCCTGCATAAGCATGGATTGGGAGTAAATATGGATGTAGTTTTTAATCATGTGTATGATTTAAAAAACGACAACTTAGAAAAAATATTCCCCGGCTATTATTTTAGATTTTCAGATGATGGAACACCATCAAATGGAAGTGCCTGTTCTAACGATACAGCTTCAGAAAGAGCAATGATGAGACGCTTTATAATAGATTCTGTTTATTATTTTGCAAAGGAATATCATATAGATGGTTTCCGCTTTGATTTAATGGGGCTTCATGATGTTACAACTATGAACTTAATTAGAGAAAAGCTAAATACTCTAGGAAGACCTATTATGCTCTATGGAGAGGGATGGGTTTTAAACACTCTGCTGTCAGAAGATATAAAGGCAAATCAATTAAACTCATGCAAAATGCCTCATATAGGACATTTTAATGATGTTATCAGGGATGCAGTAAGAGGAAGCGTATTTATAAAAGAAGACAAAGGTTTTGTAAGCGGAAAAGAAAATATGGAAGATAAAATAAAATATTGTGTTACAGGCTGTACTGATTATTTTAATACTAAAACATCCTTATTTCAAACCCCAGATCAATCTATAAATTATGTTTCTGCCCACGACAATAATACTTTATGGGACAAATTAAATCTTTCTAATCCTGAGGACGATATAGAAACTTTAAAATCCATGCAAAAACTTTCTAATGCAATAGTTTTGACCTCTCAGGGCATTCCTTTCCTTCATTCAGGGGTTGAATTCTGCAGAACGAAATATAATGTAGAAGACAGCGTACATTCAGAAGATTATATAAATTGGATGGATTGGGAAAGAAAATTTGAATTTTTAGATGTATTTAATTATTATAAAGGTCTTATAAAACTTAGAAAAGAACATAGTGCTTTTAAAATGAATTCAATCGAACATATAAAAAATCACTTGGAATTTTTAGATTCTCCTAAAAACACTGTCGCTTTTATACTAAAAAACCATGCAAACAATGATATCTGGAAGGATATCATTGTAATATATAATTCAAATAGGAAAAATGTAAATATTACTATTCCTCAAGGAAATTGGAATATAGTTACTGATAATAACACTTCAGGTACTAATATTATAAGAAGTATTAGAGGAAATTCAGTTGAAGTTAAAGAAATTAGCATGATGGTTTTATATAGGTAAAAATTTATAAATTATATAAACAATTTATTAAAATATTAAAGTAGAAAAAAAGAACTACCAAATCGGTAGTTCTCAGATTGTTGATAAACCCCTTGGTTTCAAAAATCAAGGGGTTTATTTATGCGATAGCATATAAATTTTCAAAATAAATTTCTAATTTTAATATAAATATTTTATTAATATTCCTAAAAAATAAAAGGGATAGTACCC
>JAOADY010000127.1 GCA_026417075.1 Caloramator sp. | reverse complement strand
AGATGTGTATAAGAGACAGATATAATCCCCCCTAACAATTTAAACCTGCACAATAACCTGTAGAAAAAGCTATCTGAAGATTAAATCCTCCTGTAAGAGCATCAACATCTAGTATTTCACCTGCAAAATACAATCCATTAACTATTTTTGATTCCATGGTGGAAGGATCGACTTCCTTAACATCAACGCCTCCAGCTGTTACAATTGCTTCATCAATAGGTCTTGTTCCAATTATAGTAACTTTAAATTCTTTTAACAATTTCACAAGGTTTTTTCTTTCATCTTTAGTTATAGAGTTTACCTGTTTTTCAGGGTTAATTCCTGAAAGAGTTATTATAATAGGAATTAATTTAGATGGTAAAAGCTCATTTAATGAATTCTTAAACTGCTTATTTTTATATTTTTCAAAGTCCCTTACTATCCTTTTATCCAGTTCATTAAAATTTAAAGCTGGCTTTAAATCTATATAAATCTCTGTCTTTTGAGGCAATATATCTATAACCTTTCTGCTTGCCGAAAGAATTACAGGCCCTGAAACACCAAAATGGGTAAAAAGCATTTCTCCGAAATCTTTATATATAACCTTATCTTTATGCTTTACAATAATTTCTACGTTTTTTAAAGAAAGTCCCATAAGATCCTTAACCCATTCTTCTTCAGTAACAAGAGGTACAAGGGAAGGTCTTATTTTTACAATGCTATGACCAAGTTTTTCCGCAAAAAAATATCCATCTCCCGTTGAACCTGTTAAAGGATAGGATTTGCCTCCCGTTGCAAGTATAACCGAATCACACTTTATCTTTTCATTGCCGTTTATCTCAACGCCCCAAACAGCCCCTTTAAATTCCACTATATCAGTAACCTTAGTACCAAGCATTATCTGTACGCCGTTTTCGTTAAGATACTTTTCAAAGCATTTAATAATATCGCTGGATTTATCGGACTGGGGAAATACTCTCCCTCCTCTTTCAACTTTCAATTTAACTCCGCCATCTTCAACCATTTTCATCAAATCATAATTTGTAAAGGTATACAATGAACTATACATAAATCTCGAATTTGTTGTTATATTCTTTATAATTTCTTCAATGTCCTTATCCGTAGTTAGATTACATCTGCCCTTACCTGTAATAAAAAGTTTCTTGCCTAATTTTTCATTTTTCTCAATTAAAGTAACATTTTTTCCTTTCATTGCCGCAGTTATAGCTGCCATCATCCCTGCAGCTCCTCCTCCAATAACAACAACACGTTTCATAAACTATATCTCCTTTAAATGGCATGTATCATTTATTAAAAGTATGTCAAAACTTTCTCCATTATATTCAATTATATTTAAAGCTGTATTATCCTGCCTTATTTTATGCAAATTTGAAAGTTCCATCCCTAAAAGCGCAGAAAGCATTACCTTAATCGTTATTCCATGAGATACAATCAATATATTTTTATCTTCATTTTCTTTAACTATTTTATTTAATTTTCCTATAGCCCTTACAATTATATCGGATATTTTCTCTGCATTTGGAATAATTGCAAGATGAGGAGTTTTTCTCCACACATTATATATATCGTTATATTTTTCCTTTATCTCATCAAATCTAAGTCCTTCCCAATCTCCAAGATTTATTTCTCTAAATTCACTGCATTTGTTTACAACTCCATTATGTTCCCTTGAAATAATACTTGCTGTTTTATACGCTCTAACTAAATCGCTTGAATAAAACAAATCTATTTTTTCTTTCTTAAGCCTTTTTGCAATAGCTTCAGCTTGTCTCTCACCCTCCTTTGATAAGGGAATATCGTTGCTACATCCCTGAGAACGTTGTTCTTTATTCCATGAAGTTTCGCCATGCCTTACTAAATATATTTTAGACATATTATGCCTCCCCCATTAAAGTAATCAACAATAATAAGAATAACATAATTTAATGCTGTAAAAAAGTAAAAAACTTTATTTGGTTTAAATATAGCATAAAAAAAGAACCCTCCTAAGAGGATTCTCAGATTGTTGATAAACCCCTTGGTTTCAAAAATCAAGGGGTTTATTTATGCGATAGCATATAAATTTTCAAAATAAATTTCTAATTTTAATATAAATATTTTATTAATATTCCTAAAAAATAAAAGGGATAGTACCC
>JAOADY010000126.1 GCA_026417075.1 Caloramator sp. | reverse complement strand
GGGTACTATCCCTTTTATTTTTTAGGAATATTAATAAAATATTTATATTAAAATTAGAAATTTATTTTGAAAATTTATATGCTATCGCATAAATAAACCCCTTGATTTTTGAAACCAAGGGGTTTATCAACAATCTGAGACTTCTATAAAAAGAAGTCTATTTTGATTTTTTGTTTTTAATTCTTGAAGGTTTTGCCTTTGGTCTGCCTATTATAGGCTTGTTTTTTTCAGCTTTATCAATTCTTGCAATTTCCATATATGAAAGAAATGTTAAGGATACAAGCAAAACTTGTATATATTGAATCCATTGTAGTGCTCTATACTTTTTTGCAAATAAAAATGGCAATGCAAATAAAATTATGAGCGCTACAAGTAAGTAATTTTTATTAATTTTATATCTTAGCAAAATGGTAATTCTTATATAATAAAATATTACTAATGAAATTGCAGTTAATGCTAATATAATAAGAAACTGTTGCCAAAGCATTTTTACACCTCCCTTGCCGTTTAATATGTATATATTTATTATATCAACAATATTAAAAATTTGTATAATAATTATATAATGATGTTAAAGTTATTATATGATAAAATAAAAATAGAAAGTTTTTGTTTTTAGGGGTGATATATTGCTAAGATATCTTGATGCTGGAGAGTCACATGGGAAAGCTCTTGTTGCTATAATTGAAGGATTCCCTTCAAATGTTGCAATTAACATAGAAAGAATAAATACGCAGCTTTGCAGAAGACAAAAGGGATATGGGCGAGGACAAAGAATGAAAATAGAGAAGGATAGAGTAGAAATTATATCTGGCGTTAGAGGGGGAAAGACTATAGGTTCTCCAATATGCCTTTTGATTAATAACAATGATTATGATAATTGGAAAGATGTAATGGATATTAACAAAGAATATATAGAAAAAATAACAATACCAAGACCAGGACATGCTGATTTAAATGGAGCTCTTAAGTACAATCTTGATGATATAAGAAATGTTTATGAAAGAGCAAGTGCTAGGGAAACAGCAATAAGAGTTGCAGTTGGAGCAATTTCTATGGAACTTTTAAGAGAATTTAACGTCAAAATAAATAGTAGGACAATCAGTATTGGCAATATAAAGGATGAAAGTGTTGTAGAATTTGAAAAGGAAGAACATTATGAAAAAATTGAGTCTTCAATAGTACGATGTTTTGATGAGCAAACTGAAAAAAAAATGATTGAGCTTATTGATAAAGCAGCTTCTAAAGGAGAAACTCTCGGAGGATGTGTAGAAATAAGTGCCTTTAATGTACCATGTGGATTGGGAAGTTATGTTAGCTATGAAAGAAGAATGGACTTTAGAATTATGGGGGCGCTTGCGTCTATACAAGGTGTAAAGGCTGTAGAAATTGGAGAAGGAATTTTTGCCTCTACACAATATGGAAGTTATGTAAATGATGAAATAATAATGAATGATGGAATATATAAAAGAAGCAGTAATCTATCAGGAGGTATAGAGGGTGGGGTTACAAATGGTATGCCGATTAATATAAAAGCTTTTATGAAACCCATACCGACCACTAAGGTGGCTATAAATACTGTTGATCTTTTCGGTAATAATGTAAAAAGTAGATATGAACGTTCCGATGTTTGTGCAGTACCTTCACTTGGTGTTATTTGTGAAAATGTTCTTGCCTTTGAAGTAGCAAAAGCATTTTTAGAAAAATTCTCTGGAGATTCCATAGAAGATATAAAGAACTCCTATGACTTTTATGTAGGCAGGATAATAAGGAGGTAACGCTGTGGAAGAAAGAGAATTGATAAAAAGGTGTCAAAAAAATGATATAGAAGCATTTGAGATACTTATATTAAGCTATGAAAAAAAAATATATAATTTATGTTTTTATATGCTTAAAAATATTGAGGATGCAAAGGATGCATCTCAAGAAGTAAGCTTAAAAATTTACAGATCTATTGAAAAGTTTAAGGGAGAAAGCAAATTTTCAACATGGATTTACAGAATTACATACAATACGTGTATGGATTATATAAAAAGAAGAAAGGATGAGTTATCCTTTGATGATATTATTAATTCTGAAAGACATATTGACAGTAAAGTTGAAAATATAATTGAAAACAGAGAGTTACAGCATGATATTAAAAGATGTATTTTAAATCTTAGCAATGATTTTAGGACGATAATTATTCTAAGAGATATAAGTGGGCTTTCTTATCAGGAAATAGCAGATATTTTAAATATAGAAGTTGGAACTGTTAAATCAAGATTGAATAGAGCAAGGGAAAGTCTTAGAAATGAACTTATAAAATGTGGAATAGTAAGGGGGTGCTGAAATGAAGTATAATGAGTATGTAAAAAAAATTGAAGACGATGAATACGATTTTGATGCAGGTATGCTTTCACAGCTTGAAGTTGATGTACCAGATGGACTTCATAATAGTATTATGAAATCAATTGAAAAAGAAAGAATAAGAAGGAGAAATGCTTGGTATAGGACTTTTTCTTCTATAGCTGCAGCGGTGATTATTTTTGTTATATCTATTGTTGGCTTAAAGGATACTTTAAAGGCACCTACAAAATCTGAAGATAAAAGTATTAAAAATAATTCCGCATTTATAGAACCCAAAAAGCAAGAAATTAAAAGTCAAGAGATTAAAATTAGCAAAAATTTACCATCAGAAAACAAGATAAATGTAGCTACAAAGGATGAGAAAGGATTTAAAATAAAAGGAAATATAACTTCACAAAATAAAAAAAGCAAAGTGAAAACTTCAAGTAATGAAAAAAGAACTTTTTTGGCATTAAATAATAAAAAAGAAACAGTTATTAATGAAATTCAAAATACAAAAATAACTTCTGATGTTTTAACGAAAGATAATACATTGTTAAAGAGCGAAAATACAGAAGAAATTGATACTCAAGAAATTCAAATGGCTTTAACTTTATCACAAATTAATAATATAAATTTTACTCAATCTAGAAGTTCTTTAATGACTAATTTGCTTGCTTCAGCATTGCCGATCGATTATATTGCTAAAGTTGATAAAAATCAAAAAGATGTTATATCTTTTATTAATAACAATCCCAATGTTATTTTAATAGATTTAGAAAATGGAATATATAGGGTACAAAGGCAGGACTTTAATGTTTTATGCGACATGATAAACAGTCAAAGAATGATTTATAATGAAATAGGTATTAATGAAGTAAGTACCTATAGTGAAAACTATATAAGAGAGTTTTATTTTGTAAAGATAGTTATAAAATAGCCCTTTAGGGCTATTTTTCAGATTGTTGATAAACCCCTTGGTTTCAAAAATCAAGGGGTTTATTTATGCGATAGCATATAAATTTTCAAAATAAATTTCTAATTTTAATATAAATATTTTATTAATATTCCTAAAAAATAAAAGGGATAGTACC
>JAOADY010000124.1 GCA_026417075.1 Caloramator sp. | reverse complement strand
CTAGCTCGCTCGTCGGCAGCGTCAGATGTGTATAAGAGACAGGTAGCGCTTTTTCTCTGGCACAGGTAAAAGAGCCCTTCTTATAATATCTGGGTTTAATTCTCCACATATTGGAATATATTCCTTACCAATACATTCAATTCCAAGGGATTTTACATAGGTTTCAAGATATGGATCATTTTCTTCTATTATGTATACCTTGTCCACTGCCTTTGCAAATTTTTTAATCATCTTATCTGGAAGAGGATAACTCATTCCTATTTTAAGGTAGGAGGCATTATCTCCAAAAACTTCCTTTGCATATTGATAGGATATTCCGCTTGTTATAATTCCTATCTTTTTATCTCCCCACTCTATCCTGTTTAATGGGCAGTTGTTTGAGTATTCCTGAAGCCTTGAAAGTCTTTCCTCAACTTCATAGTGTTTAACTCTTGAGTGGGCTGGTATCATAACGTATTTTTTAACATCTTTTTTGTATTCCTTAACACCAACTTCACATCTTTCTTTGAGCTCTACTATACTCTTGCTGTGGGCTATTCTTGTTGTTATTCTAAAAAGAACTACTGTATCGAATTTTTCGCTTATTTCAAAGGCATATTTAACAAAGTCCGTACACTCTTGTGAGTCAGAAGGCTCAAGCATTGCAACTTTAGCATGAGGTGCGTAGTATCTGTTATCCTGTTCGTTTTGTGAGCTGTGCATACCAGGATCATCGGCAGTAACTATTATAAGTCCTCCGTTAACTCCTTCATAGGCCATTGTAAACATTGGATCTGCCGCAACGTTAAGTCCAACATGCTTCATAGCACATAATGCTCTTGAACCTGCAATAGATGCACCGCAGGCAACTTCAACGGCTACCTTTTCATTTGGAGACCATTCTGAATAAATTTCTTTATACTGTGCCATGTTTTCAAGTATTTCAGTACTTGGAGTCCCAGGATATGCTGCTGCAACAGTACATCCAGCTTCATAGGCACCTCTTGCTATTGCTTCATCACCTGACATTATCTTTCTCATTGTCTCATCCCCCTTTTTTATTTAATATCTGATGCAAAACATCCAAGTGCAATTGAATAAAGCTTTGATTCATGAGTATCTGCTCTTGAAACAAGAACAATAGGACACTTTGCTCCCATTATTATTCCTGCTGATTTTGCGTTTCCAAAGTAGGTTAAAGATTTACCAAGCATGTTTCCTGATTCAATGTTTGGAACAAGAAGTATGTCGGCATCTCCTGCAACTGTGCTCTCTATTCCTTTGTGTTTTGCCGCTTCCTTTGATATTGCATTATCAATGGCAAGAGGACCATCTATTATGCAGTCCTTAATCTGTCCCCTTTGGCTCATCTTTGAAAGATGTGCAGCATCAAGGGTTGCTTGCATATCGGGGTTTACAACCTCAACTGCACAAAGGGGTGCAACCTTTACAGGATTTACTCCAAGGGATTTTGCAACTTTAACGGCATTATTTACTATTTGAACCTTTTGAGCTAAATCAGGATAAGTTACCATTCCTCCATCGGTTAAAAATAAAAGTTTGTGATAATTTTGAGTGCTATATACCATAACATGGCTTAATAGTCCGCTTCCCCTAAGTCCAATTTCTTTATCAAGAACTGCTCTTAAAAGGTCAGCTGTTGGAAGAAGCCCCTTCATTAAAAAGTCTGCACTACCCTTTGCTACAAGGGAAACAGCAACCTTTGCACTTTCCTGTAAGTTCTTAACATCGATTATTTCGTATTGGCTTAAATCAATTGAAAGGCTTTGTGAAATATTCTCTATCTTTTCTTTATCTCCAACTAAAATAGCATCAACAAGACCTATCTTTCTTGCAGAGTCTACGGCAAGAAGAACTTCTTCATCTTGGGCCGCTGCAACAGAAAGTTTCATTTTAGGTCTTTGTTTTGCAATTTCTAAAAGCTGATCAAAATTTTTAATCACTGTTTTACCTCCTTAAAAATAAAAATATTCTGAAATTAATTTGCAATAGCACTCATTCATTATTATTGTATCAAATAATGCTTAATTTTTGAATATAGAGTATATATTAAATAAAAAAAGCCTGCACTGCAGGCTCAGATTGTTGATAAACCCCTTGGTTTCAAAAATCAAGGGGTTTATTTATGCGATAGCATATAAATTTTCAAAATAAATTTCTAATTTTAATATAAATATTTTATTAATATTCCTAAAAAATAAAAGGGATAGTACCC
>JAOADY010000089.1 GCA_026417075.1 Caloramator sp. | reverse complement strand
TGAAAAAGATTGCAAGGGTACTATCCCTTTTATTTTTTAGGAATATTAATAAAATATTTATATTAAAATTAGAAATTTATTTTGAAAATTTATATGCTATCGCATAAATAAACCCCTTGATTTTTGAAACCAAGGGGTTTACCAACAATCTGAAAAATAGGCACTTTGTGCCTATTTTTCTTTTGATATGTAAAGTTTTATTTCTTCATCGTATAGATACATTATTTTTAAAAGAAGTTTATTTTTTGTATTAAAGCTAATATTATCTATTTTAGAAATAGGAAGAACCTTTGGAGAGGTGCCGCTTATAAAAGCTGCATCAAAATTTTCTATTTCATTAACATATATAGGACTTTCAAGAACATTAATTTTATTTTTACTGCAAAGATATAATATCTTTTGCCTTGTTATACCAGGAAGAACTTTTGATAATGGAGCAGTATAAAGGCAATCATTCTTAATAAAAAATATATTCGAACGGCTGCCTTCTGTAATCTCATCATTGTTAACGAGAATAGCTTCATAATATTTTTTTTCATTTAAAATATTATTTATTTCATTTCTTAATTTTGTATTTATTATCTTGGCATTAGGATTTTCTCTAACAGCATAAAAAAGGCAGGTATTAACTCCTTTTTCGTACATATTTGGTTCAGGATAGATACTTTTAATAAAATAGTAATATTCGTTTAAGTTTAAATTAAAATCGTTTAAAACGATTTTTATGTTGTAATTATCTACATTATTAAGTTCTATCATCTTGTTTATATTTTCTTTAATACTTTCAATCGATAAGTTGAGTTTATAATTTATAATTTCAGCAGAACGCTTTAATCTTTCATAATGTTCTTCTAAAAATATCGGAACTTTGTCTATAATTCTGATTACTTCATAAATTGATGGATATTTTTCTAAATAAACATTATCAAATTCTGAAACACTATATATATTTCCATTATGTATAAAACTGCTCATAACAGCTTCACTCATAATAACACCTCCAATGTTATTTTAAGCTAAATATAAAAATAAATCCATAAAAAATAAAATAGGCGGCAAAGCCACCTATTAATCTTCTGAAGGCTCAAAGTCAAGTCTAGGTCCCATGTAAGGCATTCCCATCATATTCTGAGAAGGTATAATATTTTGTTGTTCAAATATATCTACGAATTTTATAGCGTACAAATCACACATAGTTCTTATATTAGACTCCGGTACTTTTAAAACAATGTAGCTTACACCCACTTTTTCAAGTATTCCTACCCTATCTGTCAGATTAGTTGTTCCAATAAGAAAAGTAATTCTAACTCTCTTTCCTATTTGTGTTTTTAAAAAGGCCTGAGTATATCCAATATCGGTAAGTATTGGTTCAGTTGTAGATTGAAAAGATGTGTCAGCTTGAGAAGTATCGAGCATTCCAGATTGTGTCTGTCTGTCATCGTAGGAAGCTTTATCACAATCTTCATCGCAGGGGTACCTGAAAATTGGTGGACAAAAGTAACCATAATTGTAGTCTGGTTGTTCATAAATGTTGTTTTCAAAGTTATTCTTTGACATATAATACCTCCTATATCATGTTTTCCAATATAATGATGTTGGGTTGTAAAAACAATGCTGAGCTATTCTAGTGGTAAAAACACCGGATTTGTTTTTTGGAAAATATGAAGCACAAGTTGGGCTAAATGGGTTATAGTACCATAATGCTAATTCTGTTCCTGAAAGTTTATTCCCTGATAAAGCCCAATCAGCTATATCGTAGTGTATTTGATCAGGATTCATATTATAAATGTTTTGAGGATTAGGTTGACCATATACTTCTGTTAGAGCACAGGTAAATTGATAGGGTTGAAGTATAACTTTTCTTAAATCACCCTGACCAGTTCTTAAATATTCTCCTCCTGTTACATGGACTCTATTCATAACAACTGTGGCAACGGCTTTCATTCCGTTTTCTCCTTCCCCTTCAGCTTCGCATTTAATTAATCTTGCTAAAAGTTCTCTTGCTGATAAGGACATGATTTCACCTCTAAGTTATCGATTAATATTAATATATACATAATATAAAAGATATGTTACAAAAAATAGAAGTGTTATCAATATATTATATAAGACTTAATTACCATATATGAATAATATGATTATTAACTGGAAAGAATACATTAATGTTAATAAAAGTAAGGTGATATCATGAAAATCGGAATACTAGCAAGTCTTTTATATTATAAATATCAAAGTTTTATAAATAATTTTTTCTATGAATTAGGATGTGAAATAATTTCTTCAGGGGAGACTAATAAAAGAATTTTGGATGATGGGGTTAAATATTGTGTAGACGAGGCGTGTCTTCCTATTAAAGTCTTTCATGGGCATGTTTATTCCTTAAGAAAAAAGAGCGACATGATTTTCATACCGAGAATAATGAGACTTCATAAAAATGAATTCATCTGCCCTAAATTTTGCGGCCTCCCTGAAATGATAAAAAATAGTATACCGGATTTGCCGCCCATGATTCAAGATACTTTATACGCAGATTCAAAGGATGGATTAAAAAATTGGGCTTTTAGTATAGGAGAAAAAATAACAAATGATAAAATAAAAATTGAAAATGCATTTTCTATTTCTTTAAAAAAACAAATAGAAAGCAAAAAAGGAATTAAAGATAAAAATTATAAAATCAATGTTGCCCTTGCAGGGCATCCTTATAATATTTATGATGATTTTTTAAATATGAATGTAGTAAAAAAGTTGAACAGGTTGAATGTTGGAGTTATGACTGAAGAAAAATTAAATGAGGAATACATAAACAGGCAGGTTTTAAAGCTTTATAAAAAACCTTTTTGGACCTTTGCAAGATATACCTATGGTTTTACTAGTTATTTAGCAGAGAATAAGCTCGTTGATGGAATCGTTTATATATCTTCCTTTGCCTGCGGTATTGATTCAGTTGTAATTGAACTTATTAAAGATAGAATAGGAAGTTTTCCTTTTTTGATATTAAAAATAGATGAACATACTGGAGAGGCAGGGTTTGATACGAGAATTGAAGCATTTGCAGATATGCTTGAGAGGAGGAAAGCTATTGAAGATAACATTTCCGCATCTTGGTAATGTATGTTTTGCAGCGAAAGCGCTTTTTAATGAACTTGGGATTGAATGTGTGGTACCTCCACCTAATAATAAGGAGGCACTTGAAATAGGAACATTATATTCGCCAGAAGAGATATGTCTCCCATTTAAAATTATGATAGGCAATTACATTAAAAGTATAGAAGAGGGTGCAGATACTATAATTATTACAGGAAGCTGTGGCCCCTGCAGGTTTGGAGAATATTGCGAATTACAAATGAATATTCTCAAAAAACTAAATAAAAAGGTTGATTTTATAGTAATGGATGTTCCTTCTGATATAGGGATAAAGGAAATGTTTAGCAGGATAGGAAAGATATCACATAGCAGCAGTAAATCTAAGAAAGAAAAGATTAAAGCTCTATACAAAGCTCTAAAGATTATTAATATGATTGATGATATTGAAGCTGATGCTCATTATATTGCTGGATATGAAAAAAATACAGGAGAGGCTAAGAGGTTTCTCAATAAATGCAAAAGAGATGCAATAAATTCAAAAAGTGCAGATGAAATGATAAATATTTTGACTGAATATAAAAGGAAAATAAATTCTGTTGAAATAGATAAACAAAAAAAGCCTCTTAAGATTGCAATTATAGGGGAAATTTATACTATAATAGAACCATTTTCTAATTTTTATATTGAAGATAAACTTATGGATTATGGGGTTTCAACAAAAAGGACCTTAAGCCCAAGTTGGTGGGTTAAAAACACAGCATTGTCCCCATTAAGAATAAATTCATTGGATATAAAAAAAGCATCAAAAGAATACCTTCCGTTATGCATTGGAGGTCATGCAAGGGAATGCATAGGAGAGGCAGTTATTGCAAAAAATGAAGGCTTTGACGGAGCAATTCAAATATTTCCTATGGGATGTATGCCTGAGATTGTATCAAAGGCAATACTTCCAACCGTTTCAAAGGATTTAAATATGCCCATTATGTCTTTAATAGTAGATGAAATGACTGGAGAAGCGGGATATTTAACAAGAATAGAAGCTTTTATCGATTTGCTTGAGAGGAGGAGAAAAAGTGTACTATTTAGGAGTTGATGTTGGCTCAGTAAGTACTGATATTGTTCTTTTAGATAAAAGTTTCAGCGTTGTTGAAGAACTTTATTTAAAAACGAGAGGCAAACCTATTCAGGTAATACAGGAGGGTTTTAAAATATTAAAATCAAAATACGATGACAAACAAATAACGGCTGTTGGTGTAACAGGTAGCGGAAGAAATATAACATCTTTTTTAATAGGTGCAGATGCTGTAAAAAATGAGATAACAGCACATGCTACAGCAGCGCTTAATATAGATAAAGAAGTTTCTACAATAATTGAAATAGGGGGACAGGATTCTAAAATTATTATTTTAAGAGAGGGCATAGTATTAGATTTCGCAATGAATACTGTTTGCGCTGCTGGGACAGGTTCCTTCCTCGATCGCCAAGCTGAAAGGCTTGAGATACCAATAGAAGAATTTGGGGATTACGCATTAAAATCAACTTCTCCAGTAAGAATTGCAGGGAGATGTGCAGTATTTGCCGAATCAGATATGATACATAAACAGCAACTTGGTTATAAACAGGAGGATATTATAAGAGGCCTTTGTGAGGCTTTAGTTAGAAACTATCTTAATAATGTTGCAAAGGGAAAGGAAATAATACAAAAGGTATTTTTCCAAGGAGGGGTTGCAGCAAACAGAGGAATGAAAGCTGCCTTTGAAAGTGCGCTGGGATTTGAGGTTTATATTCCTCCCCATTATAATATGATGGGAGCAATAGGTGCAGCAATACTTTCATCTGAAACTGTTAAGAAGGGTGAAGTTACTAAATTCAGAGGATTTAATATTGCCCAAAGCAATGTATTACAATCAAGTTTTGAATGTGATGGATGTCCGAACAGATGTGAAGTTGTAACATTAGAGGAAAATGGAAATACAATTGGATGTTTTGGAGACAGATGTGGTAAACACAGCAGTAAAATGACAGTATAATTTATTTAAGATTAGCAAAAAAATAAAACAATTAACACTTTTTTAACAAAAACATATTGCTTTTTTTGTAATATACTATTACTATAATAATATAATTGAATCAATTTTGAAGCAACGGCGCTTCTAAGAACATAAAGTATATGTTTTTAGGGCGCTTTATCTTTTTTTAGGGAGGATATGTATATGAAAAGTGAATCATGTTATAAATTAACTATTTCAGAGGTTTTTGGTGCTAATGTATTTAACGATTCTGTTATGAGAGAAAGACTACCAAAGGAAACCTATAAAGCATTAAAAAGAACTATTGAACTAGGATTACCTCTTGAAGCTAATGTAGCTGAGGTTGTTGCAAATGCTATGAAGGATTGGGCGATTGAAAAAGGGGCTACTCATTATACCCATTGGTTTCAACCGTTAAATGGGGTTACGGCAGAAAAGCATGACTCCTTTATATCTCCAACATCAGATGGAAAAGCTATAACTGAATTTTCAGGGAAAGAACTTATAAAAGGAGAATCCGATGCCTCATCTTTCCCATCTGGAGGACTTAGGGCAACTTTTGAAGCAAGAGGCTATACAGTGTGGGATTGTACTTCACCAGCCTTTTTAAAAGAAGATGAGGGAGGGGTAACTCTTTATATACCGACCGCATTTTGTTCCTATACAGGCGAAGCCCTTGATAAAAAAACACCTCTGCTTCGCTCAATGGAAGCATTATCAAAACAGGCATTAAGAGTTTTAAGGCTTTTTGGGAACACAACAGCAAAACGAGTTATTCCAACGGTAGGTGCGGAGCAGGAATATTTTATTATTGACAGAGAACTTTACAATCAAAGGAAGGATTTGGTGTTTGCAGGAAGAACTCTGTTTGGTTCAAAACCACCAAAGGGTCAGGAGCTTGAGGATCATTATTATGGAAGTATTAAAGAAAGAATTGCATCCTTTATGAGAGAACTTGATATAGAACTTTGGAAACTTGGAGTATCAGCAAAAACAAAGCATAATGAAGTTGCTCCTGCTCAGCATGAAATAGCAACTATATACACAGATGCTAATACTGCAACTGATCATAATCAGATAGTTATGGATACATTAAAAAAGGTTGCAAATAGGCATAATCTTATATGCCTTTTACATGAAAAGCCCTTTGCCGGGGTAAATGGTTCGGGAAAGCATAATAACTGGTCTTTAAGTACAGATGATGGACAAAATCTATTAGCTCCAGGGAAAACACCCCATGAAAATGCACAGTTTTTAGTATTCTTATGTGCGGTTATTAAATCAATAGATGAATATTCTGATTTACTTAGAGTATCCGCAGCAAATCCTGGAAATGACCACAGACTTGGAGCAAATGAAGCACCACCGGCAATACTTTCAATTTTTCTTGGAGAACAGCTTACAGAAATTTTGAAGCAACTTGGAAATGGAGTAGAAGCAAAGGCTGTAAAGCAAAAGGAAGAACTTAAAATAGGAGTTACTACTCTTCCAAAACTTCATAAGGACATAACAGATAGAAATAGAACATCGCCCTTTGCCTTTACAGGAAACAAGTTTGAATTCAGAATGGTTCCATCATCAGCATCTATTGCAGATGCCAATACAGTATTAAACACAATTGTTGCAGAAAGTCTAAAAGAAATAGCAGATAGACTTGAAAAAGCGGAGGATTTTAACGTTGAAGTTGAAAACATTTTAAAGGATATAGTTAACAATCATAATAGAATTATATTCAATGGAGACGGATATTCTAATGATTGGATTTTAGAAGCAGAAAGAAGAGGACTTGCTAATATTAAATCGACAGTAGAGGCTTCAAAAGCCCTTATAACAGATAAGGCCATTGAACTTTTTGAAAAACATAATGTATTGAGCAGAGATGAACTATATTCAAGATATGAAATATTGCTTGAATCCTATATAAAACAGATAAATATTGAAGCTTTAACTATGCTTGATATAGCAAAAAGGCAGATACTTCCTGCAACTATTAGATTTATAGGAGATATAGCAAAAACAATTAATGAGATAAAAAATACAGGCATTGTAGTTGATATTAGTGTTCAAGAAGAACTTTTATGCGAATTATCAAAGGTTTTAGCTTCTTTCAAAAATAATATTGATGTGCTTGAAAATACGAATTTACAAGCATCAGAAATCGAAGAAAACATTTATGAAAAAGCATGCTTTTATAAGGATAAAGTATTTACAGCGATGCAATCTTTAAGAGAAGATGCTGATAAGCTTGAAACAATAGTTGATGAAAAGCTGTGGCCAATTCCAACCTATGGAGAACTTTTATTTAATATATAATTTTGTATTTTATTTCTATGGAGGTAAATTTATTAATAATAAATTTTTGTAATTAAGAGCTTTTAAGCTCTTTTTTTTATTGACATCAGTGTATATTATAGTATATTATTGTTATTAACAATTTAACGAATTAAAGTGATAAAATAATAAAGTGAGGGATGAGTTTGGAAAAATTATGTGAAATAATTCCAGAAGGTGTTGAAGATATATTTTATCATGAATATGAAATTAAGGAATGGTCAATATCTAGGATTAAAGAAATTTTTAGAAGTTATGGTTATAGACCCATATCTACTCCAAGCTTCGAATTTTACGATATGTTTTACGGAATGGATACTATAACCAATAGAGATGAAATGTTTAAAATTATTGATGAAAATGGGAAAATACTTGTGTTAAGACCGGATATGACAATACCTATTGCAAGGATTGCTGCAGCTAATTTTAATAAAATTTCAGGGAGTTTAAAATTGTCCTATGTAGTAAATGTGTTTAGAAGAAACAACAGCATAGGTTATGGCAAAAAGGAGTTTATGCAGGCAGGGGCTGAATATTTTGGGATGTCAGAACCTGATTCAGATGCGGAAATAATTTCTCTGGGTGTAAACAGCCTTATTAACTGCGGTATTAAAAACTTTATGATTGAAATAGGGCATGTAGGATTTTTTAAAGGAGCTTTAAATGATTGTAATATCGATGAAAAAAGGTTGATGGAAATAAGAAAAAACGTTGAAAGCAAAAATTATTTTGAACTTGAAAGAATGCTTGAAGAAACAGATATACCTGAAAAAAACAAAGAAGTATTATTAAAATTGCCAAGATTATATGGGAAGCCTATTGAAGTTATATCAAAGGCAAAGGAATTAGTTTTGAACAGTTATATGGATGAGTCTATAGAAAATATAAAACAAGTATATAAGATAATAACACAGTATGGTTATGGAGATTTTATAGTATTTGATTTAGGATTAGTTAGCAACATCAATTATTATACCGGGGCTATTTTTAAAGGATATATAGATGGACATGGGAGAGAAGTAATAAGCGGAGGACGATATGACAATCTAACTCAAAGATTTGGGAATTTAATACCTGCAACTGGTTTTGGATTAAATGTAGATGAAATAATGGAGGTGCTTAGTATGAAAAAGATGGAGCAAAGTTTTAAAACAGATTATCTGTTGATTTATAAGGAAGATATGAGAGAAAATACATTGGCTTTAGCAAGGGTTTTAAGACAGAATAATTTTATAGTTGAAACACAGTTGCACGATGAACTTTTTAAAGATTTTAAAGGTAAGGCAAAGGAAGTAGTTTATGTTTTAAAAAATAATTTTAAAATTAACAACATAGAAAAGGGAGTTGTTTATAGCTGCAAAGAAGATAAATTTTTAGAGCATGTTCTTTTAAATAATAAAATTACACCAATTCATTAACGGAGGAATTTTGAAGTGGATTATCTTACAATAGCTGTTGCAAAAGGGAGAATAGCAAATATAACAATAAAAAAGTTAGAGAAGAATGTTTTTAATTTTAGCGATTTTAAAAATTCAAGGAAGCTTATATTTGAAGATGATAATTCTAAAATAAAAATTATACTTGTAAAGGCGGATGATGTTCCGATTTATGTTGAATATGGAGCTGCTGATATAGGTATTGTTGGAAAAGATACACTTCTTGAAACAGATTCGGATGTTTATGAGATTTTGGATTTAGGATATGGGAAATGTAAATTTGCTTTAGCTTCATTAAAGGATTTTGAGCATAAAAAGGGTAAGAAATTAAGAGTCGCAACTAAATATCCAAAGGTTGCAAAGGATTATTTTAATAATAAAAATGAGCCGGTAGAAATTCTAAAGCTTAACGGCTCGGTGGAACTTGCACCTATTGCAGGTATTTCAGATGTAATAGTTGATATAGTTGAAACTGGTACAACCCTTAAAGAAAATGGACTTGAAATTATTGAAGAGATTTGCTCTATAAGTGCAAGGCTTATTGCAAATAAGGTTAGTTATAAAATAAAATCAGATAAGATTTATGAAATCGTCGATTACTTTAGGAGGCAGATGAATGAAAACGATATATGTAAATAAATCAGATTATAAAGAAATAATAAGAGATTTAAACCGCAGGGATGAAGAATTTTTAAATGATATAGATAAATCAGTAATTAAGATTATAAATGATGTAAAGGAAAAGGGAGATGAAGCTATTTTATATTATACAGAATGCTTTGATAAAGTTGAGCTTAAGGAAATAAAGGTTAAAGAAGAGGAAATTGAAGAGGCATTAGAAATTGTAGATGGCAAATTTATTTCTATAATTGAAGAAGCAAAAAAGAATATATATGATTATCATTTAAAAACCTTTCAAAGCTCATGGATGATTTATAAAAACGACGGTATTATGCTTGGTCAAAAGATAACACCAATAGAAAGAGTCGGCATATATGTTCCAGGAGGTAAGGCCGCATATCCTTCCACAGTACTTATGAATGCTGTACCGGCAAAAATAGCTGGAGTAAAATCTATAGTATTAGTATCTCCTCCAGATGAAAAAGGTAAAATAAATCCATATATTCTTGCAGCTGCAAAAATATGCGATATAGATGAGATTTATAAAATAGGGGGAGCTCAGGCTATAGCTGCTCTTTCTTATGGTACAGAGTCTATAGAGCCTGTAAATAAAATAACAGGTCCTGGAAATATTTTTGTTGCAAGGGCAAAGGCTTTAGTTTATGGGAAGGTAGATATAGACATGATCGCAGGTCCAAGTGAAATATGTATAATAGCAGATGAGACAGCAAATCCGAAGTTTGTAGCGTCGGATATGCTCTCACAAGCCGAGCACGATGAAAATGCAGCAGCAATTTTAATAACAACGAGCACTAAAGTCGCTGCAGAAGTTATAGAAAATATAAAAATTCAAAAAGAAATTTTAAAAAGAAAGAGCATTATTGAAAAATCAATTGAAAATATGTGTCTGATTTTAATTTCCGATAATTTAAAAACAGCTATAGACATTTGTAACGAAATTGCACCTGAACACCTTGAGCTTATGGTTCAAAATCCCTTTGAAATGCTTCCAACAATTAAAAATGCAGGAGCTATTTTTTTAGGAAAATATTCTCCAGAGCCTTTAGGAGATTATTTTGCAGGACCTAATCATACCTTGCCAACATCTGGAACAGCTAAATTTTCATCATCCCTTAGCGTTGAGAGTTTTATGAAAAAATCAAGCATCATATATTATGATGAAAATAATTTAAAAATTGTAAAGGATAAAATTATTTATTTTGCAGAAAAAGAGGGACTTGATGGACATGCGAATTCTATTAAAGTGAGGTTTGAAGATGGAAAATTTAATTAAAAAAAGCGTAATGAACCTTCATGCTTATAAAGTTAACAATGATATTTATGAAATAAAACTTGATGCTAATGAAAATCCCTATGATATTTTTAAAAACTACAAAGATGTATTTATTAAAGAAATTTCTAAAATAAATTTAAATAGATATCCTGACTCTTACTGCAAATCTTTAAGACACAAAATTTCTGAATATACTATGATAAATGAAGATAATATCATATGTGGAAATGGTTCAGATGAAATAATACAAATGATATTAAATGCTTTTATAGGTAAAAATGATAATATAATAATCCATGTTCCAACATTTCCTATGTATAAAATATATGCAGATATTTTAGAAGCGAATACCATTGAAGTAAGCTGTGATGATGAATTTAAAATTAATATAGATGAAATTATAAAAAAAGCAATTGAATATAAAGCGAAAGTTATATTTCTATGCAATCCTAATAATCCTACAGGAAATTCTATTAAGAGGGAAGAAATTTTAAAGGTAATTAATGAAACTGAAAGCATTGTAGTTGTTGATGAGGCTTATTATGAGTTTTTAGGAGAAACTGTAATCGATAAAATATATGATGAGGAAAGGCTTATAGTTTTAAGAACATTGTCAAAGGCCTTTGCTCTTGCAGGAGCGAGAATAGGATATGCAGCAGCACAAAACAATATAATAGATGCCTTGAATAAGTTAAGATCGCCTTACAATATAAATACTTTTTCTCAAATTGCTGCCGTTACTTTGCTTGAGAATATTGATGCTGTTAAAGAAAGTATTAAAAAAATTAACGAAGAAAAAGAATATATGGAAAGCTGTCTTAAAGATATTCCAGGTATTAAGGTTTACAAAGGATGTGCTAACTTTCTGCTTATTAGATTTAAAAATTTTGATAAGGTTATTAAACTTCTTTTAGAGTATAAAATTTCTGTAAAATCCTATTTAAAAGGTGAACTTAAAAATTGTATAAGAGTTACTGTAGGGAGCAGATATGAAAATGACAAATTTATCGATGTTGTAAAGAGAGTGATAAATAATGAATAGAGAAAGTAATATAACGAGAAAAACAAATGAGACTCAGATAGATATGTATTTAAATATAGATGGAAGAGGTAAGGCAGATATAGATACAAAAGTAGGTTTTTTAAATCATATGCTTAATCTTTTTGCAAAGCACGGATTATTTGATTTAAATGTAAAAGCAATAGGAGACATAGATGTTGATAATCATCATACTGTTGAGGATATAGGGATAGTTTTAGGACAAGCATTTTTAAAATGTTTAGAAGATAAAAGAGGAATAGAGAGATATTCTACTGTTTTTACACCTATGGATGAGACGTTGTCAATGGTCTCTATTGATATAAGTGGAAGAGGTTATCTTGTATTTAATGTTCTTTTTAATAAAGAATTTATAGGAAATTTTGAAACTGAACTTATTAAGGAATTTTTTTATGCTTTTGCAATAAATTCTAAGATAACCCTTCACATAAATCTAATGTACGGTGAAAACTCTCATCATATCGCAGAGTCTATATTTAAAGGATTTGGAAGAGCACTATTAAAAGCTACAAGAATTAATGAAAATATAGATGGAGTAATGTCTACGAAGGGAAGTTTATAAATTTTGGAGGGCATATATGATAGCTATTATAGATTATGGAGCAGGAAATTTAAAGAATGTTTTTAGAGCTATGAAAAATATAGGTTTTGATGCAAAAATAACATCAAAGGTTAATGACATTAATGACAGTAGAGCAATAGTACTTCCAGGTGTGGGAGCATTTAAAGGAGCTATAAATAATCTTAATAATATGGGGATTGTTGATTGTATAAAGGAAAATGCTAAAAAAGGCAAAGTAATACTTGGAATTTGTCTCGGACTTCAGCTTTTTTATGATGTAAGCTATGAGGATGGATGTCATAGGGGACTTGGGATTTTAAAAGGTGAGGTTGTAAGGTTTGATGGCAAATTAAAGGTCCCTCATATGGGGTGGAATAGTCTTATTATAAATAGAGAAGATGATATATCAAAGGGAATTAATAGTGAGGATTATGTTTATTTTGTCCATTCCTATTATGTTAAGCCTATGGATTTTAATGAAGTAGTTTTATATTCGGATTACGGAACAAAAGTTCCAGCACTCATAAGAAAAGATAATATAATAGGAATGCAGTTTCATCCTGAGAAAAGTGGAAGAGTAGGAAGTATACTTTTAAATAATTTTAAGGAGCTGATAAAGTGATAATATTTCCAGCAATAGATTTAAAAGATGGAAAATGCGTAAGATTAGTACAAGGAGATTTAGAGAAAAAGGAGATTTTTTATGATGATCCTGTAGAAGCTGCAGTTATGTGGGAAAG
This sequence comes from Caloramator sp., assembly GCA_026417075.1. Lineage (GTDB taxonomy): Bacteria > Bacillota > Clostridia > Clostridiales > Caloramatoraceae > Caloramator_B. The sequence continues at coordinate 20,638 of JAOADY010000089.1, read as the reverse complement.
GATGGGTGCAGAATATATACATGTTGTTGATCTTGATGGAGCTTTTAGCGGTAGAATCATAAATAAGGATGCTGTAAGCAGAATAATAAAATCAATTAATATACCTATTCAGATTGGAGGAGGAATTAGGAATATAAGCGATATTGAATATATTTTTGATTTAGGAGCAAAAAGAGTTATTTTAGGTACAGCAGCATTATATGATAAAGAATTAATAGTAAAGGTATTAAAAAGGTTCGGTGAAAAAATTGCAGTTTCAATAGATGCTAAAAATGGGTATGCTGCTTCAAACGGATGGGGAAGGATAAGCAATATTAATTCATTAAATTTGGCTGTAGAACTTGAAAAATTAGGACTTAAATATTTAATATATACAGACATTTTAAGGGATGGAATGCTTTCAGGACCTAATTTTGAACAAATAAGCATTTTAAAGAGAGAAACAAATTTAAAAATTATAGCTTCAGGAGGAATTAGTTCCATAGAGGATATTTATAAATTAAAAGAATTAAATGTTTACGGTGCAATAGTTGGGAAGGCACTTTATACAGGAAAAATAAAGGATTTAGGGGGGATAATAGTTGCTTGCAAAGAGAATTATTTCATGTCTTGATGTTAAAGATGGACGTGTAGTGAAGGGGAAAAGATTTAATGATTTAACAGATGTTGATGATCCTGTGAATCTTGCAGTATTTTACAATAATGAGGGAGCTGATGAATTGGTTTTTTATGATATTACTGCTTCCTTTGAAAAGAGAAATATTTTTTTTAATGTTGTTGAAAAGATAGCAGAGAGTATAAATATACCCTTTACCGTTGGAGGGGGAATAAAAACTTTAGAAGATTTTAGGACGGCACTTTTAAAGGGAGCTGATAAAGTTTCTATTAATTCTGCAGCTGTTAGAAACCCAGAGATAATAAAAAGTGCAGCTAAAAAATTTGGGAGCCAATGTGTTGTTTTGTCTATGGATGTCAAAAAGACAGATAGTGGGAATTACAAGGTATATATTGATGGAGGAAGAGTTGAGACGGATTTTTATGCGCTAGAGTGGGCTAAATTAGGAGAAAGCCTTGGAGCAGGAGAAATCGTTTTAAACAGTATAGATTGCGATGGAATAAAAAATGGATATGATTATGAAATTACATCTTTGATATCTGAAAATGTTAATATTCCCGTAGTAGCCTCAGGAGGAGCAGGGAATATGGAACATTTTGAAAAGGTTTTTAAATATGGAAAGGCAGATGCAGCTTTATCAGCATCAATTTTTCATTATGGGGATATTAAGATAAATGATTTAAAGGAATATTTATACTGTAAAGGAGTAAACATCAGGAGGGTATAACATGGTCATGAAAATAAAATTCGATGATAAAGGATTGATTCCTGCAATTGTTCAGGATGCTCAAAATAAAAAAGTTTTAATGTGTGCTTTTATGAACGAGGAATCGATAGAAAAAACAATAACTACAGGTACGACTCATTTTTACAGCAGAAGCAGAAAGTGTCTTTGGAATAAGGGAGAAACCTCGGGTAACTATCAAAAGGTAAAAAGAATGAGTTTTGATTGTGATTTGGATTGTATGCTTATAGAGGTTGAAGCTGTAGGAAATTCATGCCATACAGGAAGTGAAAGCTGCTTTTTTAATGAAGTATATGTTAATAGAGATGAATATGAAGATAAAGAGGATATTATTGTCAGGCTTTATGAAAGGATAATGAGTAGGAAAAGTAATCCTAAGGAAGGGTCCTATACTAACTACTTATTTGAAAAGGGAATAGATAAAATATTAAAAAAGGTTGGAGAAGAAGCAAGTGAAGTTATAATAGCATCTAAAAACGATAACAAAGAAGAAATGATATATGAGATATCAGATCTTTTATATCATATACTGGTTTTGATGGCAGACAAAGGTATATCAATTGAAGATATAAAAAAGGAAATTAAAAGAAGATATGATAAATAGAAACTAAAGTGTTTGGAAAATTTTAATATATTTTTAGAATCCATTATACTGCTAAAATTTTCTTTGTGTTGGCTTTAGCAGTATGATGGATTTTTTAAAAGGAAGATTATATAATCTTATATTAAACATTCCATTAAAGGATTATTTATATAAAAATACACAATGAATTTGTGATATAATTATTGTAAAAACAGAAAAGTAGGGATAGATATGAGTAAGATTATAAATAGCAACTGCAAAAAATGTCCATATTATTCTAAAAACTGTAGTGGTAATGATAGACAATGTATATGCAGGTTCTGCCCAAGGAATATTTCTACCTGTGTTACAGTAAGGTGGTGCAGAGAAACTGAATCACCCTTTATTATTGAAAGTGATGAAGAAGATGATTGCTAATAAAAAGTGAGGATGGAAAACCATCCTCACTTTTTATTAGCAATCAAGTCGTAGATAAGATATAATCCGGATAATCCAACAAGAGAGTAAATAATTCTTGGAATTATCCCTTCCATACCGCCAAAAATTGTAGCAATAAGGTCGAACTTAAAAAAACCTATAAGTCCCCAGTTTATTGCACCGATGAGTACCAAAATGAATGCAGCTTTAGATAATTTTTTCAATTTCAACCCTCCAAAAATTTCTCTATTAAATAATATTTTACATGTTATGGTTTTATGCTATTATGGCAAAATTATTTTTTGTATAATAAAGTTATAAAACTATGTTAAAAAATGAAGGAGTTAATAAAAACTATGAAAAAAATATTCAGTATAATTTTCTTTTTTATTCTTGTATATGGGATATTTTATTTTTATACACATATAGACTTAAAAAATGGATTAACTATAAATGAATTGAATAAAATAGCTGTAAATAAAATCGATAACCTTGAAGGTGAAAAAATAATTAAGAATTTAAATAAGATAAATTGGGCAAAGGTTGATGATAAAACAAAAGGTGATATATTGAAATTTTTAGAAAAGCAGAATCTAATTAATTATAATGGACTTGAGAATTTAATTAAATCTTCTAAGGAATTTACAGGGAGTACAAAAGAACTTTATTATAAAGTACTGTATAATAACTATTTAAAAAATTCTTTTGAATTTATAAACGTTCTTTCTAATTTTAAAAGCGATGATATTTCTAAAATATTAAAGACTTTCGCAGATAAATATATTGAAAAGCCTAAACTTATTTCTGATTTGCAAAATATAATAAAAGAAGGTAATCTAGATAATCAGCAAAAGAAAAGAATAGATGGTTTTATAGGGGAATTAAAGAATAATATTGACAAATAATAGATACCATGATAGTATATAAAAAATGCCTTTAAACTGGTACTGTGATACCGGGAAGGATAAAGATAACGCTATAATTGTGTAATTTTAGCCTTCCTTTGGGAAGGCTTTTATTATGACAACTTTTAAATTTGCCCTGAGAGGCAAAAAAGGAGGAGTAATATGTTAAAAGGAAGACATTTAATCGACCCAATGGATTTTTCAGTTGATGAGATTGACAGCATTCTAAACCTTGCGGATAGAATTGTTGAAAATCCAGAAAAGTATATTCATGTATGTGATGGAAAGCTAATGGCAACTCTTTTTTATGAACCAAGTACAAGAACAAGATTTAGTTTTGAAGCTGCCATGCTAAGGCTTGGTGGAAAAGTAATGGGATTTTCAGAGCCTAATTCAAGTTCAGTTGCAAAGGGAGAAAGCGTTGCAGATACTATAAGAACGATCTCCTGCTATGCTGATATTGCAGTGATGAGGCATCCTAAAGAGGGAGCACCTAAAATTGCTTCTTTGTATTCTGATATTCCTGTAATTAACGCAGGGGATGGAGGACATCAGCATCCAACTCAAACATTAACAGATCTTTTAACTATAAGATCCGTAAAGAAAACACTATCCAATCTTACAATAGGTCTTTGCGGAGATTTAAAATTCGGAAGGACAGTTCATTCACTTATAAAATCCATGTCAAGATATGAAAATAATAAATTCGTATTGATTTCCCCAAAAGAGCTTAAAGTTCCAGATTATATAAGAAAAGAAGTTTTAGAAAAAAAGAATATTGAATTTATAGAGGTTGAGAGGATTGAAGAGGTTATAGATACTCTCGATATACTCTATGTTACAAGAGTACAAAGAGAAAGATTTTTTAACGAAGAGGATTATATAAGATTAAAGGACAGCTACATTCTTGATATGAAGAAGATGAAGATGGCAAAGGATGATATGATCGTTATGCATCCTCTTCCAAGGGTAAACGAGATAGACTATGAAGTTGACAGCGATCCTAGAGCTTACTACTTTAAACAGGCAAGATACGGAATGTTTGTTAGAATGGCACTTATCATGAAGCTATTGGGGGTTGATGAAATATGTTAACAATAAACAGCATTAAAAAAGGAATAGTAATAGATCATATAAAAGCAGGATGCGGAATTAAGATATTTAACTATCTTGGACTTGATAAAGCTGATTTTAGAGTTGCATTAATAATGAACGTTGAAAGTCAAAAGCTTGGGAGAAAGGATATTATAAAAATAGAAAATGTAATAGATATTGATTATACAGTGCTTGGACTTATAGATCCTAACATTACTATAGATATAATTGAAGATGAAAAAATTAAAGAAAAGATAAATTTAAAGCTTCCTGAAAAGGTTGTTGATGTTATAAAATGCAAAAATCCTCGTTGTATAACTTCTATAGAAAAATATGTACCCAATGTATTCTATCTTGTAGATGAACAGAAGGGAGAATATAGATGTGAGTATTGCGATGAAGTTCATACCCTCGAGGAGGCAAAAGTATGAACCTTCTTATAAAAAATGTAAGGATAGTTGATAGTAAAAAGGATTTTACAGGGGATGTTTATATAAAAGAGGGATTAATAGAAGAAATAGGACAAGGAATTGAAAAGGATTGCTATATGATAGATGGTAAAAACCTTGTCCTTATGCCCTCCTTTGTAGATATGCACAGCCATTTCAGGGATCCAGGATTAACCTACAAAGAGGATATTTTATCTGGGAGCCTTGCAGCTGTTTTTGGAGGATATACTGCAGTTAATCTTATGGCAAACACAAAGCCTGTTTGCTCTGATATGGATACGGTAAATTACGTTATAAATAAGGCAAAGGATATAGGACTTGTAGATGTTCATCAGTGTGTTTCTGTAACTAAAGGCATGAGGGGTGATGATGTAAGCCACCTTAAGGACATAGTATATCCTGTAAAATTTATATCTGAGGATGGAAAGGGTATTTTAAAGGATGAAGTTATGTTAAAGGCTATGAGTATAGCAAGGGATAAAGGTTTTACAGTAATATCCCATGCGGAGCATGAAGAATATGTAAAGTGGGACAGCAGGCTTTCAGAAAATTATATGACTATGAGGGATATTGAAGCAGCAAAAAAGACAGGCTGCAGCCTTCATATTGCCCACGTAAGCACAAAGGAAGCTATGATGATGGTTAAAAATGCAAAGGAAGAAGGATTTAACATAACCTGTGAAGTTACCCCTCATCATATAGCTCTTTGTGATAGCACCATGTATAGAGTAAATCCTCCTTTAAGGCTTAAGGAAGATGTAGAGTTTTTAATAGATTCTATTAAAGAAGGGTATGTTGATGTTATAGCAACGGATCATGCACCCCACAGCTTTGAAGATAAACTAAATGGGGCACCGGGAATATCGGGAATTGAAACAGCCTTTTGTGTATGTTATACAACCCTTGTTAGAAACGGTTATATTACTCTTAATAACTTATCAAAATTAATGTCAGAAAATCCTTCGAAGATGATGGGATTAAACAAGGGGAAAATAGAAATAGGATATGATGGAGATTTGGTTCTTGTTGATATAGATAAAAAGTTTAAAGTTGATGCAGCAAAGTTTAAATCAAAGGGGAAAAACACTCCCTTTGATGGAATGGAGTTTTATGGAGTTATAGTTATGACTATAAAAGGCGGAAAAGTGGTTTTTAGGAGTGATGATTATGATAATAGATAGCCTTTATGAAAGCGTTCAAAATAAAAGCTGTATATGTGTAGGGCTTGATACTTCGATAGATTATATACCAGATAGTTTTAAAAGTAAATTCAGCTCAACTTTAGATGCAGTATTTCAATTCAATAAAAAAATAATAGATGCAACCTTTGACTTAGTATCCTGCTATAAAGTACAGATAGCCTATTATGAAGCATTAGGTATAGAAGGATTATATGCCTATATGAAAACTTTAAAATATATAAAATCTATAGGCTCAGTTTCAATTGGAGATGTTAAAAGAGGGGATATATCAAGTACGGCAAAGATGTATGCTAAGGCACATTTTGAAGGGGATTTTGAGTGCGATTTTATAACTTTAAGTCCCTATATGGGATTTGACAGCATAGAGCCTTATCTTGAATATGTAGAAAAAAAGAACAAAGGTTTATTCGTACTTTTAAGAACATCAAACAAAGGTGCAAAGGATATACAGTATATAGAGAGCAAAGATAATAAAAAGGTTTTTGAACATGTTGGAGATAAGCTTTATAAAATATCAAAAAATTATATAGGAAAATATGGTTACAGCAACATTGGAGCAGTTGTTGGATGCACTTTAAATAAAGAGGCAAAAGAGATAAGAAAAACTTATGAGAATATGTTCTTTTTAATACCAGGTTATGGGGCTCAAGGAGGAAGTGCACAGGATGTAGCCCTTTATCTTAACAATGGGAATGGGGGAGTTGTAAACTCATCAAGGGCAATACTTCTTGCATATAAAAATTATGAAAATGGGGATATAAGGTTTGATGAGTGTTCAAGGCTTGAGGTTTTAAAAATGAAGGGGGAGATTGAAAGTGCAGTTAAGTTATAAAAGCTGCAAAGTAGTAGAAAATATAAATGTCTTTGAGGATATATATAAGCTTAAAGTTGAAGGGGACTATGATATAAAACCTGGGCAGTTTTTCATGCTGAAATGCTTAACTGAAGAGCCTATTTTGCCAAGACCAATAAGTGTACATGATTTTGAAGATGGGTATGTAAGTTTTTTATATCAAAAAAAGGGAAGGGGGACAAATATTATGACAAAGCTTGATGTTAATGATGAAATTAAATTAACAGGTCCTTTAGGTAATGGATTTCATACTGACAATATAAAGGGAAAAATTGCAGTTGTTGTAGGAGGTATTGGAATAGCACCTATGCTTTATACGGTTAAAAACCTTAAAGGCTGTGATATAGATTTATATGCAGGTTATAAAGATGAAATCTATGGAATAGATGAAATTAAAAATTATGTTTCAAATATATATGTTGCAACAGAAAGCGGAAAGTATGGTTATAAAGGTTATGTAACAGATATTTTCAGCCCCTTTGAATATAATGCGGTACTTTGCTGCGGCCCTGAGGTTATGATGGAAAAGGTAGTTAAAGTATGCAGGAATTATGCGACTCCAGTTTTTGTGTCTATGGAAAAACATATGGCCTGCGGAATTGGGGCATGCCTTGGATGCACCTGTGAGACAAAGGATGGAAATAAAAGAGTCTGCAAAGATGGCCCGGTATTTTATGGCAGGGATGTGTTTATAGGTGCTTAAGACTAATATATGCGGAATAGAATTTAAAAATCCTGTTATTGCAGCCTCAGGAACCTTTGGGCTTGGAGAGGAATATTCAGCCTTTTACGATGTAGGAAGGCTTGGAGGAATATGTACCAAGGGGCTTACAATAAATAAAAAAGAAGGAAATAAAGGAATAAGGCTTCATGAAACAAGAGCAGGTCTTATAAACAGCATAGGGCTTCAAAACCCGGGGATTGATTGCTTTATTGAAAATGAACTCCCTAAAATGAAAAATATGAATACCGTCATAATTGCAAATCTTGGGGGAGGAAGTATTGAAGAATATATTGAAGGGGTTAAAAAATTAAACGCAAGTGAAGTGGATATGATTGAACTTAATATATCCTGTCCAAATGTTAAGTCTGGAGGGATGACCTTTGGAATAAAGTCTGAAACTGCCTTTGAAGTTGTATCAAAGGTAAAGGAGCACTGCAAAAAGCCGTTAATTGTAAAACTCTCTCCTAATGCAGAAAATATAGTTGATATGGCAGTAAAATGCTGCGATGCAGGGGCTGATGCACTATCTTTAATAAATACCTTTAAAGCAATGGCAATAGATATATATAAAAGAAAATTAGTTTTTGATAATATATTTGCGGGGCTCTCAGGATCATGTATAAAGCCTATTGCTCTGAGAATGGTTTATGAGGTATGCAGCAATGTTGATGTTCCTGTAATAGGTATAGGAGGAATATCATCCTATGAAGATGCTATTGAATTTATTATGGCAGGTGCTACAGCAGTTCAGGTTGGAACGGCTAATTTTATAAATCCAATGATTTGTATTGAGATAATAGATGGAATTAAAAAGTTTATGGAAGATGAGGGAATTAAAAATATAGAAGAGATAAGAGGAATTGTAAGGAGGTAGAATTATGGTTATAGATATTTTAAAAGAATGTGATGCTCTATTAGAAGGTCATTTTCTACTGTCTTCTGGAAGACATAGCAATAGATATATACAGTGTGCAAAACTTTTGCAGTATCCAGACAAGGCAAATGAAGTTTTAAAAGTAGTATGTGAAAAAATAAAGGACATTGATTTTGATGTAGCGGTAGGGCCTGCTATGGGAGGAATAATAGTTGCCTATGAAATAGGAAGGCAGATGGGGAAAAGAGCAATATTTACAGAGAGAGAAAACAATATTATGACATTAAGAAGGGGATTTGAAATTAAAAAAGGGGAGAAGGTTTTAATAACTGAGGATGTTGTTACAACGGGAAAGTCCTCACTTGAAGTTGCAGAGCTTATAGAAAGCATGGGCGGAGTAGTTGTTGGTATTGCATGTATAGTAGATAGAGGAAGTACGACTTTAAAATATCCTGTATATAGCTGCATAAAGCTTGATGTGGAAAGCTATGAAAAGGATGAGTGCCCGCTTTGCAAAGAGGGTATACCCTATATAAAGCCCGGAAGCAGAAATATAAAATAAATATAATGGCTTTTGATGTAAATGATAGAAAAAACATCAAAAGCCATTATTTTTTATTCCTCTGACACGCAAATATAAAAATAATAGTAAACTGGTTCTTTTAAAATGATTTTTTTTGTGCCACAATATAATTAGAGGTGTAAGTATGTTTAAAGATATTAAACTTTGTGAAGATAGGCCTTATTATCTTCAGATAAAGGATTATGTTAAAGAACTTATATTAAAAGGGGTATATATAAAGGATGATAAACTTCCTTCAACAAGGGAACTGTCATTAATATTAAACGTTAGCAGAAACACAGTGATTGAGGCTTATAAATATCTTGAGGATGAGGGGTTTATTAAAAATATTCCCAATAAAGGTGCCTTTGTTTCTTATAATAGTATAATCTATGATGAAGGGTTTAATGTAAAATGGGAGGATAATATAACTGACTATGCAATTTTATCTGATGAGCTTGATACCTATAAGCATGATATAAAATGGGAAAAGGGTATGATATCCTTTAAAAGTATATCCCCAGATGACAATCTATTTGATATGGATGATTTTAAGAAGTCTTTTTTAAATATATTATCAATTGAGGATAGGAAAATATTAAATTACGGTTATGCAAGAGGTTATAAACCGCTTATTGACTATTTATTAAAGTACATGGAAAACAAAGGTGTTAACGTTAAAAATAAGGATATACTTATAACCAACGGCTTTACAGAAGGGTTCGATATAATCCTTTCAGCTCTTACCAATAGCACAGATAGAGTAATCTGTGAAAATCCAACACATAACACTTCAATTAAAATAATGAAGCTCCATGGGCTTTATATAGACGGCGTAAAATTAAATGAAGACGGCATAGATACTAATATTTTAAAGGATAAATTAACTGAAAATAAAGCAAAACTTATTTTTTTAGTACCTTCTTATCATAATCCAACAGGAATTGTTATGTCCCCTGAAAAGAGGATAGAAGTTTATAATATAATAAAGGAATTCAATGTTCCTGTTATAGAAGATGGATTTAATGAGGAGTTAAGATACTCAGGATCTCACATTGCTCCTCTATCAGCTTTTGCTGGAAGCGGAAATGGAGTAATATATATAGGAAGCTTTTCTAAAATTCTTTTTCCAGGGCTTAGGATAGGGTGGATTTTAGCTGATAAAGAGCTTATAAATTATCTTGAGAGCATAAAAAGAAGCCGCAATATACACACATCCTTTCTTGATCAGGCAGTTCTTTATGAATATTTAAGGGGAGGAAATTTTGAAAAATATATAAACAAGGTGAGAAAGGTATATAAAGAGAGATACGAATGGACAGTACACTTTATAAAAAAATACATACCCTATAAAAAGCTTTATGGAGAAGGAGGGCTTCACGTTTTCCTTGAGCTTGATGGTATAAATTCGAGAGATGTATTAAATGAATCTGTTAAAAGGGGCATAATTTTTACTCCAGGAGATATTTTTTATACAGATGGTCAAGGAGAAAACACTTTAAGGATAGGGTTTTCAAGAGTTGATGTTAAAGATATTGAAAAAGGAACAAAGATATTAGGAGATATAATAAAAAATATGAGAAAGGGAGATTAGATGTTTGTAAATATAGATGGAATTAATATATTTTATAATCATGAAGGATGTGGTAAAAAAATAATACTCCTTCATGGCTGGGGGGGAAACTCTGACAGCTTCCTTCCAGTTTTCAACTATTTAAAAACAAAGTTTGAAGTGTACGCCATAGATTTTCCCGGCTTTGGAAAATCATCACCTCCTGACAGACCCTTTGATGTTACTGATTATATGAATTTACTGTATAAGTTTTTTAAAGTTCAAAATATTGAAAAGGGATGCCTTGTGGGACATTCCTTTGGAGGAAGGGTATCTATACTTTTTTCTGCAACCCATCCTGAATGTGTAGAAAAGGTAGTTCTTGTTGACAGTGCAGGAATAATACCAAAAAGAACTTTTAAATATTACTATAAGGTTTATAAATTCAAGCTTTTAAAAAAGCTATATATGACTTTTACAAAGGGAAATAAGGATGAAAAGCTTGAGAGTTTTTATAAAAAATACGGCTCAAAGGATTATAAAGAATCGGGGAATATGAGGCAGACCTTTGTAAAAGTTGTAAATCAAGATCTAAGACCGTATCTTAAAGATATTAAAGCACCAACCCTTTTAATATGGGGAGATGAAGATAAGGATACACCTCTTTATTTTGCTAAAATAATGGAAAAGGAGATACCAGATGCGGGACTTGTAGTATTTAAAGGTGCAGGGCATTTTTCATACCTTGATAAACTAAATGATTTTAATATTATTATAACAAGATTTTTTGAAGGGAATGAGTGATATGAGTTATATATATATATTTTCAATATTATTTTTTATATTAGCTTCTTACAAAGAGATTATAAAACAGCTTCATATGGCACAGCTTGAAGGTTATAGACCAAATCAATATTTTACATTTTTGAAAAGCAACTTAAAATCAACATATATAAAAGGAAACGAAGGGTTTATTATATCCTTTGTTATATTGATTACATTAAATTTTATTTTAAAAAATAATTATATATTTTTTAGTATTTATTTAGCAGCTTGTTTATTTGTATTATATAAAAATGAAAATAACAAAGCTAAAGCTAAAAAACCTCTTGTTTATACAAATAGAGCTAAAAGGCTTTTAAGTTGTGATATTTTAATAACAGCGGCTTTATTGTATATTGCTTTTTATTTTACAAACTTTAATGTATTTTTATTATCGCTGATTTTAATCAGGGTACTTCTTTCAGCTGTCATGCTTTTATCTACAATTATCATGTATCCTATTGAAATGATCATTCAATACAGATATTTCAGGGAAGCACAGATTAAAATAAGAAATATGAAGAATTTAAAGGTAATTGGAATTACAGGAAGCTATGGCAAAACAAGCACAAAATACTTTATTAAAACTATACTTTCAGAAAAGTATAATACACTTATGACTCCTGAAAGCTTTAATACTCCTATGGGCATAACTAAAGTTATAAGGGAGCAGCTAAAGGATGAGCATGAAGTTTTTGTCTGCGAAATGGGTGCAAGATATGTGGGAGATATAAAAACTCTATGCAAACTTGCAAGGCCTTCAATTGGAGTTTTGACATCTATAGGAAGACAGCACCTTGAAACCTTTAAATCAATAGAAAATGTAGCAAAGACAAAATATGAGCTTATTGAGTCCCTTCCTGATGATGGTGTTGCAATTTTTAACGGAGATAATGAATACTGTTTAAAACTATCAGACAAAAAGAAAATAAAAACATATCTTTATGGAATAAAAAAAGCTGATGAAAAAGTTTTTGTATATGCAAAGGATATAGAAATTACAAAGGAAGGTTTAAAATTCAGGGTTTGTGGTAATAATGGAATTGATTTTACATTAAGAACATCACTTCTTGGAAAGCACAACATAAGCAATATACTTGCAGCAATATGCGTAGCCTTTGAATTGGGGCTTAATGAAGATGAGATTATAAGTGGGGTTTCAAAGATAAAACCTGTGCCTCACAGGCTTCAGCTTCTTGATACAAACAATGGGGTTACTGTCATTGATGATGCCTTTAACTCAAACCCTGTGGGAGCCTCAGAAGCCCTTGAAACCTTAAAGGAGATTCCTGGAAATAAAAAGATTATAGTAACACCGGGAATGGTTGAACTTGGCGAAATAGAATACGAGGAAAATAAAAAGTTAGGAGAAAAAATAGCACAGTGCTGCGATTATGCTATACTTGTTGGAATTAAAAGGAGCAGACCTATAAAAGAAGGCTTATTAGAAAAGGGATTTAGTGAGGATAAAATATTTGTTGTTTCAAATCTTGAAAAGGCGACAGAGAGGCTTTCAAGCATAGTATCATCAGGAGATGTTGTTCTTTTTGAAAACGATTTGCCAGATAATTATAATGAGTAAAGGAGGATTTAATATGGCAAAAAAGAAAGTAGCAGTTATTTTTGGAGGACGTTCAGTTGAACATGAGGTTTCAGTTATAACGGGTATTCAGGTGATTGAGAATATCGATAAAAACAAATATGATGTTGTGCCAATATATGTTTCAAAAAGTGGTGACTGGTATACAGGAGAGGAACTTTCTGATATTAAAAATTATAAAGATATAAATAGTTTGTTATCAAAATCTAAGAAAGCATTTTTATCCCCCATACCTTCAATTAAGGCACTTATAGTATTGCCAGAGAAAAAAGGTTTTTTCAAAAAAGATGTTGAATATATACCAATAGATGTTATATTCCCAGCTTTTCATGGTGCTCATGGGGAAGACGGAACAATGCAGGGATTATTTGAGCTTTGTTATATTCCCTATGTTGGAAGCGGTGTTACAGGCTCAGCAGTTGGAATGGATAAAATAATTATGAAGGATATATTTAAAGCAAATAACCTTCCAATTGTAAATTATATATGGTTTACGAGGGATGAATATGAAAAAAATAAAGAAAATATACTACAAAAGATAGAAAGAGAAATAGGTTATCCAGCCTTTGTAAAACCTGCAAATTTAGGTTCAAGCATTGGAATTGGTAAAGCAAAGAATAAAGAGGGACTTTTAAATGCAATTGAAGTTGCAACTAAATATGATAGAAGGATAATAGTTGAAAAATCAGTTGAAAATTGTATAGAGATAAACTGTTCTGTTATAGGATTTGATAACGATTTTATTTCATCAGTTTGTGAGCAGCCAATATCCTTAGAGGAGTTTTTAAGCTTTGATGATAAATATATGAGAGGAAGCGGATCTAAAGGTATGAAGAGCACAGTTAGAAAAATACCTGCTCCAATTCCTGAAGAAACATCTAATAAGATAAAGAATCTATCAATAGATGCCTTTAGGGTTCTTGACTGCAGCGGTGTTGCAAGGATTGATTTTTTAGTTGAAAAAGAATCTATGAAGGTATATGTAAATGAAATAAATACCATACCAGGCTCTATTTCTTTCTATCTTTGGGAAAACAGCGGTATTAAGTTTAAAGAGCTTATAGATAAACTTATAGAACTTGCTATAAAAAGGCATGATGAATACAGCAGCAATATATATACCTTTGATACAGCCCTTTTGGCAAAGGCAAGTGCGGGAATTATAAAGGGAGGAAAAACAAGTAAATAGAAATAGGGGGCTTTGAAATGGAACTTGGAAGTAAAATAAGAGAATTAAGGCAGGCAAAAAATATAAGTATTGAGCAAATGTCTGAAAAGACGGGGCTTAGTACAGGGCTTATAAGCCAGATAGAAAGAGATATTACAGGACCTTCCGTTGCGTCCCTTTGGAAGATAGCAAAAGCTCTTGGTGTTTCTATGAATTATTTTTTCGATGAAAATTTTGAGGAAGATCCTATAGTTAGAAAAGGTCAAAGGAAAAAGATTATGCTTCCAAATTCAAATATAAGTTATGAACTTTTATCTCCTGACCTTAAGGATAAGAAAATGGAATGTCTTTTAATTGAGATAGATGTTGGAGAATGTAGCACTGATGAACTTATAAGTCACGAAGGTGAAGAATGCGGCTACGTAATAAGCGGAACCCTTAAAGTAAAATGGGGAACAAAGGAGTATATATTAAACGAAGGAGATAGCATTTATTTTGACAGCACAGTTCCACATAGATATGTAAATGTAGGGGATAAAAAGTGTATTTCAATATGGTCTATGGTTCCACCGAGTTTTTAATTTTAAGAGGCGCCTTTTGGTTGCCTCTTTCATTATATTGAAATTTTAAAATTTTAAAATAAAAATAGAATTATTTTCAACAAAAAAATGGAATTATAAATAAATTGAAGAATGATAAAATAAATTAAAGAATATTCAGAAATATTTGTGTAAATTGTGGAATATTGGATTATGTATAAATAACAAAATAAGGATATAATTATTATTAATAAATATTTATATTGCTGAAAATATTTAAAAATTCAATATAATGAAATGTAAAATAATAAAAATTTTAAAGTAAAACTTAAGAAAAGGAGTGATACTAAATGACATTTTTTAAAGCAGATGACACATTGGCATTATGGACTATTCTTATATCTTGGGCTGCTGTCAGTATTTATCTTGAACAAAAATATAACTGGGCAGCAAAAATCAGCGGTGCAGTTATAGCTTTACTTGGGGCATTTATTCTTGCAAATTTAAAAATTATTCCAACTGAAGCTCCAGTTTATGATGCTGTATGGGGATATATCGTTCCTCTTGCAGTTCCACTTTTGCTCTTTAAAGCAGATTTAAAAAAGATATGGAAAGAAAGTGGTAGAACCTTCTTGGCATTTAATATAAGTGCAGTTGGCACAATCCTTGGAGCATTCGGGGCATGTTTTCTTTTATCAAAATTTATACCAGAAATTCACAAAGCAGCAGCTATGATGACAGGAAGTTATATTGGAGGAAGCGTCAATTTTGTTGCGATGTCAGAGGCATTTAAGACATCTAAAAATCAGGTTAATGCTTTAATAGTTGCAGATAATCTTAATATGGCAATATACTTTATGATTTTAATGGCTATTCCATCTACTGCATTTTTCAAGAAACATTATGGACATCCCTATGAAGATGCTGTTAAAAAACAGGACAAGGCAGTTTCAGGATGTGAAGGAGAGAATAAGGCTGCAAGCTATTGGGGAAGGAAGGAAATATCTTTACTTGACATGGCTGAAGCTTTTGGAATGACATTTATAATAGTATTTTTATCAGTTAAATTCTGTGCATGGGTTAATGCAACTAACCTAGCACCAGTTATAAAATCAATATTTGGTCAAAAGTATTTTGTTATAACAACTTTAACGGTTATACTTGCAACTCTTTTCCCGAAATTCCTTGGGGAAATAAGAGGGGCTCAGGAAATTGGAACATTTATGATATATATATTTTTCGTTGTAATTGGTGCTCCTGCGGATCTTAAAGTTATTATATTAAACAGTCCTATACTTCTCTTGTTTTGTCTTATAATGGTAATTGTCAATATGCTTATAACTTTTTCATTTGGTAAACTTTTAAAATTCAACCTTGAAGAACTTTGTGTAGCATCTAATGCTAATATTGGTGGACCTACAACAGCAGCAGCTATGGCAATTGCTAAAGGATGGACAGAACTTGTATTACCTGCGATGCTTGTTGGAGTTTGGGGGTATGTAATAGGAAACTATATTGGAATATTTACAGGAAATATATTGGGAAAAATATTTGGAATGTAATAGCATATATTGATGAATGAGAAGTAATAGGTTTAATTAGAAACAGGAGGCATAAAAATGAGAATATTCGATGGACATTCTGATATATTAACGGATGTAACAATTAGAAGGCTCAATGGAGAAAAAAATGTCTTTAAAAATAGACATTTAGAAAGGATTAAAAAAGGAGGTATAGAGGGTACAATACTTGTTCTATGGATTGATCCTCCCTATGATAAAAATCCAACTGAAAGAATGCTCGATATATTTGGAGCTGTTTGTGAAGAAATTGATGAAATGAAAGAGTATGGGGAAATTGCTTTAAACTATAATGATATGGAAAAGATAAAAGAAAAAGGGAAAATTTCGATAATCCTAGGAATGGAAGGATTAAGCGGGCTTAAAGGAAATGTAAGTCTCATAAATATGCTTTACAAAATGGGTATAAGACATTCTATGCTTACATGGAATGAAGAAAACGAGTTTGCAACGGGTGTTGGAGCTTTAGATAAGAGCAGAGGGGTTACTGAACTTGGCATAAAAGCATTAAAAAGGATGGAGGATTTGGGAATAATAATAGATGTATCCCATGGAAATGAAAAAACTTTTTGGGATATATATGAAAATACTTCAAAACCCTTTATTGCTTCTCATTCTAATGCATATAGTTTATGTAAAGTTTCTAGAAATTTAAAGGATGATCAAATAAAAGCTATTGCAGAAAGAAAAGGAGTTATAGGAATTAATTCATGGCCGGATTTTATTGATGAAAAAAAACCTACTATTGAAAATCTTGCAAATCATATAGATTATATTGTACAGCTTGTAGGAATAGATTATATTGGCTTTGGCTTTGACTTTTGTAACTTTTTAACTCAAAATACAACATCTAGCTTTCAGAAAGGAAGATTATCTTCTGCAATAGGTCTTGAAGATGCGTCTAAGGTACCGAAATTGATAAATATTCTTCAAAACCGAGGATATAAACAGGAGGATATAGAAAAAATAGCATTTAAAAATTTTGAAAGAATTATAAAGGAAATATTAAAATAGATTTATTTTTTAATTAAATTAATATCAAAAGCAGCTAGTTTTTATAGGAGGGTAGCTTGCTAACTGATTTTGTTTATAACTGCTGATGTGGCAGTTGTTTTTTTATGTGATAATTATGATATAATGGAAATAGATTTGGCAGAATAAGGAGGGATAGTATGGAGGGAAGAGAATTTTTAATAAAGCTTAGTGACAGCATTGGAATTTCGGGATATGAACATAATCTTTATGAAATTTTAAATTATGCTTTTAAAGATTATGTAGACGAAATAAATTACGGTACTCTTGGAGATTTTATTGCAGTTAAAAAAGGAAAGGGAAGCATTAAAATAATGTTGGCTGCTCACATGGATGAAGTCGGGCTTATGGTAACTAATATTAATGAAAGAGGATTTATAGAATTTAGATGTTTAAAAGGAGTTGATGCAAAAGTTCTTCCTGCACAGGAAGTAATTATTCATGGTAAAAAAGAGGTATATGGAGTTATAGGAGCAAAACCTCCTCATGTACTTACGGAGGATGAGGCTAAAAAAGCTATAGCTGTTGATGATATGCAAATAGATACAGGATTAAAAAAAGAGGAATTAATTAAGTTAATATCTCCAGGAGATTTGATATCTATAAAAAGAAATGCAGTAAACCTTTTAGGAGATTATATTACAGGAAAGGCTCTTGATGATAGGGCAGGTATATGTGTAATGTTTGAATGTGCGAAGATATTAAAAAATGTTGAACATCATCCTGATGTTTATTTTGTTGCAACTGTTATGGAAGAGGTAGGATATAAAGGCGCAAGAACAGTAACTAATAGAATAAATCCTGATATAGGAATTGCAATAGATGTTACAAGTGCAGATAAATATGCAAAGGATGATATAAGAGTTGAATGTGGTAAAAATATTAAAATTGCAGTAGGCCCTAATATTCATCCTGAACTCGTTGAAAAGCTTATAGAAACTGCTGATAAAAATGATATACCTTATAAGCTTGTCGCAGAGCCAGGGAAAACCGGAACGGATGCCTGTGCTATTCAAGTGTCAGGTGAAGGAGTTGCTACGCTTCTTATTTCTATTCCAATTAAATATATGCACACATCAAATGAGGTTATTAATTACAATGACGTAGAAAAAGCAGGAAGGCTTATAGCTTCATTTATATCTACTTTAAAGGATTGGGGTGATATATATGCTTAAAGAGTATGCAACAGCCTTTGGGGTTTCAGGATGCGAGGGAGAAATAAGAAGCATTATCAAAAATGGCGTTGAAGGCATTGGAGATATTTCAATAGATAAAATAGGAAATCTTATTGTACATAAAAAAGGAAATGGGAAAAAAGTTATGCTTGCGGCTCATATGGATGAAGTTGGATTTATCGTAACTGACATTTTAAATGATGGCAGGATTAAATTTGCACCTGTTGGAGGAATCGATACTAGAATACTTCCTTCTAAAAGGGTTATTTTTGGAAGAAGCAATCTTAAAGGAGTTATAGGGGCAAAACCTATACACCTTCAGCCTTTAGATGAGAGAAAAAAACCCTTTTCATTAAAAGATTTGTTTATAGACATAGGAGCACAATCATTAGAAGAAGCTTCAAAGTTTATAAGAATTGGAGATTATGCGGTTTTTGAAAGTGAATATATTGAATTAGATGAAGTTATTAAATGCAAGGCGCTCGATGATAGGGTTGGTTGTGCTTTGATATATGAAGCACTTAAAGATAATTACAAATTCGATTTATATGCTGCATTTACTGTGCAGGAAGAAGTTGGACTTAGAGGGGCTGAAGTTGCTGCAAAATATGTTATGCCAGAGATTGCAATAATATTAGAAGGGACAACCTGTGCAGATATAGCAAAAGAAGAAAGGGATTTTGTAACGACATTAGGAGGCGGACCTGCGATTTCTATTATGGATAGAACTTCTACTGCTAATATTAATTTAATGAAAAGAATTGTCGAGATTGCTAAAAACAATAATATTCCTTTTCAATATAGGAAGGGAAATGTGGGGGGAAATGATGCAGGAATAATACATAAAACAGGAACAGGCTGTATAACAGCAACTATTTCTGTACCTACAAGATATATACACTCACCTGTAAGTATGATAAATAAAAAAGATTTTGAAAACACTTTAAAACTGTTAAAATTAGTATTGTATAGTTTGGAGGAGGATTAAAATGGAATTAATTAAAAAGCTTACATCTGCTTTTGGACCATCAGGAAATGAAGAAAATGTTGCAAATATTATAATAGAAGAAATTAAAGAATATGTTGACGAGATAAAAAAAGATAATCTTGGTAATGTTATTGCTGTTAAAAGGGGTAACGGTAAAGGAAAAATAATGTATACGGCTCATATGGATCAAATAGGTATTCTTCTTCTTGAAATTGAAAAAAATGGTCTTTTAAGATTTACAACGGTTGGCTCAATAAATCCTATGTCCTTATTAAATCAAATTGTAGTTTTTGAAAACGGGGTATGCGGCAGAATTATGGCAGAAAATATATACGAAAATAAAGATTTGAAAATTAAGAATATGTTTATAGATATTGGTGAATCAGATTATGAAAATGCATGTAAAAAGGTATCTATAGGTTGTTTTGGAGTTATAAAATCAGATTTTATAGTTAATGAAAATAGGATAATTACAGGTGCACTTGATAATAGAATAAGCTGTTTTGCTTTAATTGAAACTATAAAAAAATTAAAGGGCAATGAGTGCGATGTTTATTTTGTATTTACAGTTCATGAAGAAACCTATGTAAGCGGAGCAGCGGTTTCTGCATATGCTATAGAGCCAGATATTGCAGTTGCAGTTGATGTAACTTTCTCTGGAGATTCTTTAGAAGGGGTAAGAACAGTTGTAAAGCTTGGAGAAGGAACATGTATAACTATTATGGACGATGGACTTATAAGCCATCCACAAGTTAAAAATTATTTATTGGATACTGCAAAAAAGTACGGTATAAAATATCAGTTTGATATAGCAAAGGGAGCAACTGACGGGAGTGCTATACATACTACAAGAACAGGTATAAAAACTGGTGCTGTTGCAATACCATTAAGATATATGCATACTCCCTATGAAATTGTAGATATGACGGATGTTGAGTACACAATAGATTTGCTTTTAAAAGCAGCAATAGATTATAAAAAATAATAAATTATCCCCACTGTAATAGTGGGGATAATTTATTGTATATTGAATACCACGGGTTAAGCCCGTGGTTCCAAAAGGCTTATAGCTATGAGTAGAAAAAATTAACCTCCTCTGATAGAATGTTTATGGGTTTGCCGACCATAACCAAATCAAAGGAGGAAAATCCATATGG
>JAOADY010000080.1 GCA_026417075.1 Caloramator sp. | reverse complement strand
GATATTGAATTACCCAGGCAATACTTGATGGCTTTGCACGGTCTAAGAAACTTACAATAGCTTAATTTATAAGAAATGACTATAGTACAGGAGTTGAACTTAAAGAAGTTCCAATATTTACTCAGTCTGGAGACGATAGATATAATAATGTTGATAAGATGATTATAAAGGGAGCCGATGTTCTACCTCATGGACTTATAAACAATGTAAAGGAGAAACTTGGAGAAAGAGGAGAACTTTTAAAAGAATATGTTGTATGGCTAAGAGATAGAATAATGCACCTTAGAACATCAAAGGATTATAATCCTGTTTTGCATATAGATGTTTATGGAACAATTGGCATAGCTTTTAATAATGATATTGAAAAGATGGCAGACTATCTTTCAGAGCTTGAAAGGGCAGCTCATCCTTTAAAGCTTAGAATAGAAGGACCTATGGATGTTGAAAACAGGGAAGGGCAGATGCTTGAACTTAAAAAGCTTAGAAATGCACTAAAGAAAAGGAATATAGAAGTTGAAATAGTTGCAGATGAATGGTGCAACACATGGGAGGATATAAAATACTTTACCGATGAGCAGGCAGCTGATATGATACAGATTAAAACTCCTGATCTTGGAGGAGTTAATAATATAGTTGAAGCTATTTTATATTGTAAAAAACACGGTGTTGGTGCTTACTGCGGAGGGACCTGCAACGAAACAGACCGCTCGGCTCAGGTTTGCACGAATATAGCGATAGCCTGCGGCGCTGATCAATGCCTTGCAAAGCCCGGCATGGGTGTTGATGAAGGGTTTATGATAGTTTATAACGAGATGCAAAGGGTTTTAACTCTTGCAAAGAACAGGGAAAAAATAAATAAAGCTTTAAAATAGGGCTTAAGCTGGGTATGTAATGAAACTTACATACCCATATGTTAATTAGAAAGGAGAATTAGTGATGAAAGAAAATAAAGATATAAGTCTTTCAAAGATGCTTGAGATGTCAAAGACGCTATGGGAGAAGAATAAGGAAAGCTGGTCGCCTATGGAGCCTCAGTACGGCAAGAATTTTATTTTATATATGATTGAGGAAATTGGAGAGGTAATACAGATTATTAAGAAAAAAGGCGAAGAGGAAATTATGGAAAGTCCTAATATAAGGGAAAGGTTTATAGAAGAACTGTGCGATGTCATGATGTATTATTCTGATGTTTTAAATAGATTTAAAATTACTCCCTATGAATTTTCTGAAAATACTATGAAAAATTCAATAAAAATATGAAAAGAGATTATGAAAATCAGTATAAAGAAACAGTATAATTAAATTTTGGAGGGCAGCATGATGAAGGAAATACACGTTTCAAAGATAGTTGAAACTGTTAAGAAACTCTGCATAGATGCAAATTATTATTTAAACGAGGATATTAAAAGTAGCCTTTTTAAAGCTAAGGAAAAGGAAACTTTTCCGCTTGCACAGAATATACTCGATATAATACTTGAAAACGCAGAGATTGCAAAAAATGAAAATATGCCCATGTGTCAGGATACGGGTATGGCTGTTGTATTTCTTGAAATAGGTCAGGATGTGCATATTGTTGGAGGAAGCCTTGAAGATGCTGTAAATGAAGGAGTAAGACAGGGATATAATGAAGGATATTTAAGAAAATCTGTTGTAGGGGATCCTATAGAGAGGATAAACACGAAAGATAATACCCCGGCGATAATTCATTACAGCATAGTGACAGGAGATAAATTAAAAATAACAGTTGCTTCAAAGGGATTTGGAAGCGAAAATATGAGTCAGCTAAAAATGTTAAAGCCTGCCGATGGAATAGATGGTGTTAAGGAATTTGTTTTAAAGGTTGTAAAGGAGGCAGGTCCTAATCCATGTCCTCCAATTGTTGTAGGGATTGGAATAGGAGGAACCTTTGAAAAGGCAGCATTTCTTGCTAAAAAAGCTCTTTTAAGACCTGTTGATGTTAGAAATTCTAATCCTTATTATGCAAAGCTTGAAGAAGAACTTTTAGAAAAAATAAATTCTCTTGGAATAGGGCCTCAGGGATTTGGAGGAAGGACGACAGCTCTTTCAGTTAATGTTGAAACCTATGCAACACACATTGCTGGGCTTCCAGTTGCTGTTAATATAAACTGCCATGCAACAAGACATGCAGAGGCTGTTTTATAAGGAGGGCTATTATATGAAAAAAAAGATTATAACACCCCTTACTGATGATGCGGTAAAAATTTTAAAGGCTGGTGACAGCGTACTTTTAACAGGATATATATATACTGCAAGGGATGCAGCTCATAAAAGGCTCATTGAACTTTTAAATGAAGGTAAAAAATTGCCCTTTGATATAAATGGTCAGGTAATTTATTATGTAGGACCAACACCTGCAAAGGAAGGAATGCCAATAGGCTCTGCAGGACCGACTACAAGTTACAGGATGGATCCTTATGCTCCAAAACTTTTAGAGATTGGACTTAAGGGAATGATAGGAAAAGGCTATAGAGGCGATGAAGTGATAAATGCTATTAAAAAATACAATGGAGTTTATTTTGCAGCAATAGGCGGTGCAGCAGCTCTTACTGCAAAATGCGTAAAGTCATCAGAGCTTATAGCCTATGAGGACTTAGGAGCAGAAGCTGTAAGAAAGCTCTATGTTGAGGATTTGCCCTTGATTGTTGTTATAGATAGTCATGGAAATAACTATTATGAAATAGGACAAAGAGAGTATTTAAATTCAACAAAATAAAACAAACAGATTATTGGTGCTCTGTTTTGCAGAGGTAAAAGGGAAAGCGGTGAAAATCCGCTACAGCCCCCGCTACTGTAATGGAGGACGAATCTAAATACCACTGGCTATGCTGGGAAGGTTAGAGGAGAATGATGCCTAAGTCAGGAAACCTGCCAATAATCTTAAAAAAATCTTTCGGAGGGAAGGATAATATGAAATTTCAGAATAAACTTTATAAAATCTTAAAAATAACTTTTGGAAGCTTTATTTATGCTGCTGCAATAAATATATTTATTGCTCCACATAGGCTTTTGAGCGGAGGTATAGCAGGTATATCTCTCATTATGCAGTATGTAACAAAGATACCATCGGGATACTGGGTTTTTATTATTAATTTGCCTTTATTTATTATAGGATATAGGTTTATAAATAAGGAATTTATATTTCTAAGTTTTATAGGTATGATATCTATGTCGTTTTTTTTAATATTTACTAAAAATATATCATCTTTTATAAAAGTAGATGATTTAATTATATCTACGATATTTGGTGCAGTTATTAGTGGAATAGGCATGGGTATCATTTTTAAAGAAGGAGCTTCTCAAGGAGGAACGGATATAATAGCATTTATAATTAAAAAAAATAATGGTATAAAGTTGTCTACATTATATTTTATTTTAAATGGTGTAATTGTAATTTCTGAAGTATTTATTGTTAATATTAAACTTACTTTATATACAATCGTTTCTATGTATATAAAGGCGGTTGTTATTGATAAAATAGTTAATTTTTATAATAAAAAGAAGGTTTTAATGATATTGACATCAAATGAAAAGAAAATATCAAAATGCGTTTCAGATTGTATAGGCAAGGAAACCATTCTTCTTTATGGTGAAAATGCCTATATAGGTTCAGAAAGGAAAGTTATCTATTGTATTGTTAATGAAAAAGAATTAAGCAGAATTAAAACTTTAATAGGGCAGATAGATATTACTGCCCAGATGTCTGTTTTAGAGGCTATTGATATTCAAGGCAAAGAATGGTTATCTTTAGCTGTATAGTATTATAAAGCGGGTGATAATATGGAGGTTAAAAGGATAGCAAAGTCAGGAACCTTTGAATCTAATGATATATATATAATAGTTGAACCAAAGGGTGATGAAGGTATTGAGATAAACCTTGAGAGCATAGTAATGAAACAGTTTGGAGAACAGATAAAAAAGACTATCGAGGATACAGTAAAATCTTTTAAAATAAAAAGTATAAAAATAACGGCAAAGGACAGGGGTGCCCTCGATTATACAATAAAATCGAGGGTTGAAACTGCTATTAAAAGGGCACTTTAGGGGGTGAAATTTTGAAGTTAAGAAGGAGCATGCTATTTATTCCGGGTAATAACCCTGGTATGATACAAAATGCAGGAGTTCTTGGAGCAGATAGCATAATTTTAGATTTAGAGGATGCTGTTGCTGTGACTGAAAAGGATTCTGCGAGAATTCTTGTTAGAAATGCGATTAAAACTTTGGATTTTTATAACAGTGAGATAGTGGTAAGAATAAATCCACTTTCTACGGATTTTGGATTTGAAGATATAAAGGAAATTGCAAAGGTAAAACCTCATGCCCTTTTGATTCCAAAGTCTACAACGGAGGATATAAAAGCCTGTGATGATATTTTAAAAAGGATTGAAGAGTATGAGGGATTTGAAAATAATCATATAAAACTTTTTCCTCTAATTGAAACTGCCTATGGTCTTGAAAATGTGTATAACATTATTAAAGCTTCGGATAGAGTTGAAGGAGTTTTGCTTGGAGCTGAAGATTTAACAGCAGATCTTGGAATTAAAAGGTCGAGGGAAGGTGAGGAGATATTCTATGCAAGATGTAAGGTAGCATCGGCTTGCAGAGCCTTTAGAGTTGATGCCATAGATACACCTTTTACCGATCTTAACGACTATGAAGGATTTGTAGAAGATATTAAAAGGGCAAAATCTATAGGTATGACTGGAAAGGCTGCTATAAATCCAAGGCAGATAGATACTATACATGATGTTTTTGCACCATCTAAGGAAGAAATAGAATATGCAAAAAGGGTTATGAAGGCTCAGGAGGATGCTAAACGAGAAGGTAAAGGTGTTTTTTCCCTCGATGGTAAAATGGTTGATGCTCCAATAATTCAAAGGGCTGATAATATACTTGAAAAGGCAAGACTTTCAGGACTTTTATAGGGGGTGATTAGGTGATTAACGCAGTATCCAAAGAAATACCAGAATATATAGAAGGTTATGGTAAGGTAAAACCCTTTGAAGGTGCTTTTAAAAATATAAATAAGGCTCAAAAGACTAAGGTTTCTTTGAATTGCAAATCATCTTTTGATGACAAGGTTATAGGTTCGATAGAGGAAGTATTAAAAAAATGCGGATTAAGGGATGGAATGACTTTGTCTTTTCATCATCATTTAAGGAATGGAGATTATGTTCTTAATATGGTGATGAAAGAAGTTGCAAGGCTTGGAGTAAAGGACATTAAAGTTGCTGCAAGCTCTATATTTCCGATTCATGAGCCTCTTGTAGAGTTGATTAAAGAGGGAGTTGTAACGGGAATATATACCAATTATATGTCAGGTTCTGTTGCACAAGCTGTATCCCTTGGATATTTAAAGTATCCTGTGATAATGCACACCCATGGAGGAAGGGCAAGGGCGATAGAATCAGGAGATTTGCATATAGACATTGCTTTTATTGCATCACCATCCTGCGATAATTATGGAAATATAAACGGTGTTGAAGGAAGAGCTGCCTGTGGTTCGTTGGGATATGCGATACCTGATGCCATGTATGCTGACAGGGTTGTTGCAATAACTGATAACCTTCTTTCTTATCCTCTGTGTCCTATAGAAATTTCACAAGAGTATGTAGATTACGTTGTAAAGGTTGAAGAAATAGGAGATCCTAAGGGAATAGTTTCAGGAACTACAAGGATTACAAAGGATCCAGTTGGACTTAAAATTGCAAAGCTTGCATCAAAGATTATTGAAGAGAGCGGACTTTTAAAGGATGGTTTTTCCTTTCAGACAGGAGCAGGAGGGACGACTCTTGCTGTTGCAGCCTATGTCAAAGAGATAATGAAAAGAAAAAATATAAAAGGTAGCTTTGCAGCAGGGGGAATTACGGGATATATAGTTGAAATGCTTGAAGAGGGACTTTTTAATTGTTTATTTGATGTTCAGTGTTTTGATTTAAAGGCAGTAGAGTCTTACAAAAATAATAGAAATCATCAGGGGATGTCTGCATCTATGTATGGAAATCCCCACAACAAAGGCGCTGTTGTAAATATGCTTGATGTTATGATACTTGGCGCTACTGAAATAGACACTGACTTTAACGTTAACGTTACAACAGGCTCTGACGGGTTTATTATGGGTGGTTCTGGAGGACACAGCGATACAGCAGCAGGAGCTAAGCTTTCCATAGTTACAACCCAGCTTATAAAGGGAAGACTTCCTATAGTTGTAGATAAAGTAACTACGGTTACAACACCAGGAGAGACTATAGATGCGTTAGTTACTGAAAGGGGCATTGCAATAAACCCTAAAAGACAGGATTTAATAGAAAGGCTGAAAGGAACAAATCTTCCTATTATGAGCATTGAAGAACTTAAAAGTTTAGCGATAAAAATGACTGGAGTTCCTAAGAAATATGAAAATAATGGTAAAATAGTTGGAGTTGTTGAATACAGGGATGGTACTGTTATAGATGTTATAAGGCAGGTGCAATAAAGATAATATGTACGATATTTTAATAAGAAGGGCAGAATATGAAGAGATTGACGAAGTAAAAAGACTTTTAGCTGATAACGGGCTGACTTTTGAAGATGCAGAATATACCGCAATAGCAAAGCATAGAAATGAGATTATTGGAACTTGTTCCTTTTCAGGGAAGATTATAAAATGTTTTGCAATAAGGGAAGATTACAAGGGAGAGGGACTATCTTTAAAACTTATAACACACATAATTGATGAAATGTTTGGAAGAGAAATATATGAATATTTTGTTTTTACAAAACCTGAAAACGTAGATATTTTTAAATCTATGGGTTTTAAAATTGTATATTCTGTTGATAAGGTTTGCCTTCTTGAAGGAGGAAGAGCTAATATAAATAAAAGCATTGAGGAAATGCTTATAAAAAGCGGCTTAGGATGTGAAAAAAAATCTGCCTTAGTTATGAATTGTAACCCCTTTACTTTAGGACACAGATATATTATAGAAAAGGCATCTAAGGAAAGTGAAAGCGTAGTAGTTTTCATAGTAAAAGAGGATAAATCTTTATTTCCCTTTGATGTAAGGTATAGCCTCGTTAAGAAAGGTGTTTTAGATTTAAAAAACGTTAAGGTTATATCTGGAGGGGATTATATAATATCCTCAGCAACTTTTCCTTCTTATTTTATAAAGCAGCTTGATGATAAAATTGATGCCTATACTAATCTTGATGCCCATATATTCGGGAAATATATAGCTCCTGCATTTAATATAGTAAAAAGGTATGTCGGTACAGAACCCTTTTGCAGAGTAACTGAGAAATATAATGATGCCCTTTTGAAAATTCTTCCAAGTTATAATATAGAAGTAGAACTCGTTGAAAGAATAGAAAAGTCAGGCAATATAATAAGCGCTTCCTTTATAAGGAGTTTAATAAAAAAAGGAGATTTTGAGAAAATAAAGGCTCTTGTACCAAATGTTACTTACGATTATTTAGTATCTGAAAAGGCAAAGTATATTATAGAGAGGATTAAAAATGAAAAGTAATAATCTTTGGGAGCTTATATTAATAGATAGAGAAAAAAGATATGATTTAATATGTGAAACAATTGAAAAATATAAGCTTCCTGTTTTATGCGGTAAATTAAACTATGCAGGTGAGAATAAAAATACTGCTTTGGCTAATAAGGCCTTTAATGTTCTTTTAAATCTTTTAAAGGATGATTTTAAAGAATATATTGTTTTTGAAAAAATATTAGAAGGATTTGATGGTAAAGCGGTTGTAATGGCTTTGAATCTTTCTGCTGACTATGCTAAAAAGTTTTCAATCTTAATTGAGGATAGTCATACCTTAGGGAGGATTTTTGATATAGATATTTATGATTTAAACAAAGTTCCTTTAAGCAGGAGAGATTTTGGATATAGCAGACCATGTATAATATGCGGATTAAATGCAAGAGATTGTATAGCTTTAAAAAATCACAGCTATGAAGATGTTATTAAAAAAACTAATGATATTATAATAAACTACTTTAAAGGTGAAAGATAAGATGAATAATTTTTATAGTTTTTCGCATGCAGCAGCAAAAATTGCACAAAAAGCTCTTTGTAGTATGCTCTATGAAGTAAGCACAAGCCCCTCTCCGGGGCTTGTATCGCCTGTATCAAAGGGATGTCATGTTGATATGGATTATTTTACTTTTTTAAGAAGTTCATCTTCTATTGCTTATTATTTGCCTTTATTTGTCCAGATAGGAATGGATTATGACGATGATATTTTAAATAGGATAAGAGAAGTTGGGAAACAGGCTGAAGAGGAAATGTTAAGAGAGACAGGGGGTGTTAATACTCAAAGGGGGCTTTTATTTTTAATTGGGGTTGTGTGCGCTTGTGCAGGAGGCTGTATTAAAAAAGATATTCACTGCAACAGGTATAACATATCGAGAGAGTGTTCATTTATATGCAAAGATATAGTAAAAAATGAGCTGATAAATATGAATAAAGAAAAAAAGCTTACAAATGGAGAAAGGCTTTACTTGGAATATGGGGTTACGGGAATAAGGGGTGAGGCTCAAAAGGGTCTTCCAACTGTTGTAAATATTGCTCTTCCTGTCTTTGAGGATGCTTTAAATGCAGGCCTTAATATTAATGATGCTTTGTGCCATACCCTTATAAGTATAATGAGCTGCGTAGAGGATACTACTGTTATAAACCGCTGTAAAATGGAAGGACTTTATACTATGAGAAGCTTATCTAAAAAAGCAATAGAGCTTGGAGGAATGAAAAGCAAAGAGGGAAGAGAATATATAAAGTATATTGAGAAAATTTTTGTTAAACAAAATATAAGCCCAGGAGGGGCTGCGGATTTACTTGCTGCTACACACTTTATATATCAGCTTGAGAATATGGAGGAATAGTATGAAAAAGCTTCTTGATGTTATAATTCAAAACAACAGGTATTATACTGAAGAAGGGAATGTAGCAAGCTATATACCTGAACTTGAAAAGGCAGAGAAAAATGCTTTAGGAATATGCGTTGTAACCCTCGATGGAGAGGAATACTTTGCAGGGGATTATGAAACGAAATTTACTATACAAAGCATATCAAAGGTTATAACTCTTATGCTTGCTCTTCTTGATAATGGAAGGGAGTATGTTTTTTCTAAAGTAGGTATGGAGCCAACTGCAGAAACTTTTAACTCAATTAGCAATCTCGAGACAAGAAATCCTCATAAGCCTTTAAATCCTATGATAAATTCAGGTGCAATTGCAACGGTTTCAATGATTTCTGGCCAGGATTCTAAGGAGATGTTTGAAAAAATACTAAAATTTGCAAAAAAAATAACTGGCAATCCTTCATTAAATGTAAACGAGAATGTATATTTATCAGAAAAAGCAACCGGTCACAGAAACAGATCCCTTGCCTATTTTATGAAAAGCACCGGAGTAATAGAACAGGATGTTGAGGAAGTTTTGGATGTATATTTTAGGCAATGTTCAATAGAAGCAACCTGTAGAGATATTGCAAGGATAGGGGCTATGCTTGCAAACGATGGTATACTTCCATGGACAGGAGAGAGAGTTATACCAAGAAATGTAGCAAGGATAGTAAAAACTATAATGGTTACTTGCGGTATGTATGATGCCTCTGGAGAGTTTGCAGTAAATGTTGGTATACCTGCAAAAAGCGGGGTAGGAGGAGGAATATTAGCAGCAGTTCCTAAAAGAATGGGTATAGGAGTTGTAGGGCCTTCACTTGATAAAAAAGGAAATTCTATAGGAGGAGTGAAAGTATTAGAAGAGCTCTCAAGGGAGCTGGATCTTAGTATATTTTAGTAAATATAAATAGTCATATTGTAAATTAAAAACTATTATGCTGTTAATTTTAATATAAAATAGATTTTAGAAATTTTTGTTTGATGAATAAAATAAGTAAGAATAATTATTTAAA
>JAOADY010000073.1 GCA_026417075.1 Caloramator sp. | reverse complement strand
GCTCTACAGCGTTGATGTTAAGGTTCCATCAAGACCACCGGTTCTTTGCCCAGGATGCCCACACAGAGGATTATTCTTTGCTATGTCAAAGTATAAGGATATAATAGCAACGAGCGACATAGGATGCTATACCCTTGGAATGATGCCACCATTAAATGTTGCTGATACAGTAATATGTATGGGTGCAAGTATATCAGCAGGTGTTGGATTTAAAAAGGCATCAGAAAAGGCAGGAAGAGATTCTAAGGTATTTGGAATAATTGGAGATTCAACGTTTTTCCATTCAGGAATTACAGGACTTATAGATGCAGTATACAACAAAGCACCTATTGTAACAGTAATACTAGATAACAGAATAACAGGAATGACAGGGCATCAGGAAAATCCTGGAACAGGAAAAACTTTAATGGGAGAAGATGCTCCAATTATTGATATTGAAAGTATAGTAAAAGCTGTTGGCGTAAAAGAAGAAAACATAAGGATAGTTGATCCATATAAGCTTGAAGAAACTCAAAGGGCAGTGGATGATGCCTATAAGGCAACAGAACCCTTTGTTATAATAACAAAACAGCCTTGTGCACTTATAAAGGAAGTTCAAAAGAGAAGGGCTAACATGTACTGCAAGATAGATGATGAAAAATGCAAAAAGTGCAAGGCATGTTTAAGAATAGGCTGTCCTGCAATAGCCTTTAAGAACGGAAAAGTAGTAATAGATAGAAGTATGTGCAATGGATGTACACTTTGCCAGCAGCTTTGTAAATTCAATGCTATAGAGAAGGTTGGTGAATAATATGACAAAGAGCATATTGTTTGTTGGAGTTGGAGGACAGGGAATAATACTTGCATCAAAGATTTTAACAGAGGGGCTTATAAAGTTTGGATATGACGTTAAAATGTCTGAGGTTCATGGAATGGCACAAAGAGGAGGAAGCGTTACAACTCAGGTTAGATTCGGTGAAAAGGTTTATTCACCACTTATTGGAGTTGGAGAGGCTGATGTTTTAGTTGCCTTTGAGAAGGTTGAAGCTGCAAGGTGGATAAGCTATCTTAAAGAAGGTGGAAGCCTTGTTGTTAATGACTATGAAATATACTCAATGCCAGTTCTTATAGGACAGGAGCAGTACCCGCAAAATACCCTTGAAGAGCTTAAAGCAAAGGTTGAAAACGTAAAGATATTCAGTGCCGCAGAAGTTGCTCAAAACCTAGGCAACATAAAGACTCAAAATATAGTTCTTCTTGGAGCACTTATAAAAGCCCTCGGTCTTGAAAACCTCGATTGGGAAGGAGTAATAAAAGATAACCTTTCAGAAAAGATGCAGGAGATTAACATTAAGGCCCTAAAAGCAGGAATGAACATATAAACAAGCATAGGGACAGTTACTTATTAAACTAAAAATTAAAGAAAAAGGCAGCCTTTAAATAAGAGCTGCCTTCAGATTGTTGATAAACCCCTTGGTTTCAAAAATCAAGGGGTTTATTTATGCGATAGCATATAAATTTTCAAAATGAATTTCTGATTTTAACATAAATATTTTATTAATATTCCTAAAAAATAAAAGGGATAGTACCCT
>JAOADY010000065.1 GCA_026417075.1 Caloramator sp. | reverse complement strand
TAGGTGCCTTCGGCATGCCTATTTTTTATAAATTTCCTATTTATTAAAAACTATTTTTTAGAATTTAGTAAAAACCTAAGTAATTTTGAGTAATTATACGTCTAGCTACGCTATTTTTTCATATTTACTTAACACAATCATCAAATACTGACAGTCTTTAAAAAATCTTAAATACAGTAAATATTAATTGAAGCTTTGTTCTGTTCTTTCTATTATCTCATCTTGAAGCTCTCTGCTCAAGTTATTGAAATGATCACTGTATCCTGCTACACGGACTATTAAATCATTATATTCATCTGGATTTTTTTGAGCATCAAGTAATATATTTTTGTCTATAACATTAAACTGAATATGATGTCCATCCATACTAAAATAAGCACGAATTAATGCACATAAATTTTCAAGACCTTTATCTCCCTCAAGAGCTGAAGGCGTAAATTTCTGATTTAAAAGTGTTCCTCCTGTTCTTAGATGATCCATTTTCCCAACTGATTTAATAACAGCAGTAGGTCCTTTCCTATCCGCACCCTTTTCAGGTGATATACCTTCTGATAAAGGTTTTTTAGCAAGTCTTCCATTAGGACTTGCTCCCATTACAGACCCAAAGTACACGTGGCAAGTAGTCGGCAGCATATCAATTCTGTAATATCCACCCTTCATATTTTTTCTGCCATTAACCTCATTGTAGAATGCATTAAAGGCTTCCTGCATTATGCTATCTGCATAATCATCATCATTACCGTATTTAGGTGTCTTATTTAAAACTAAATTATATATGTATTCATATCCTTCAAAATTTGCATCTAAAGCCTTTAAAAGTTCTTCCATAGTAAATTTCTTATAATCATATACATTATATTTAATAGCTGTTAGAGAATCCGTAAGCGTACCAATACCTACCCCCTGAATATAGTTTGTATTGTATCTTGCACCACCTGCATTATAGTCCTTTCCTTTTAATATACAGTCACTTGTTATAACTGAAAGAAATGGTACAGGCATATGTTCAGCATAAATTTTTTCTATAATATTATTTCCTCTTATCTTTATATCAACAAAATAATGCAATTGTTTTTTAAAAGCCTCAAATAATTCTTCATATGAAGTAAAATCCTTTGCTTCTCCCGTTTTTAGTCCAAGCTGAAGACCTGAATTTTTATCAAAACCATTATATAAAGTAAGCTCAAGTATTTTAGGTAAATTCAAATATCCTGTCAAAATATAGGCTTCCTTACCAAAGGCACCTGTTTCAACACATCCGCTGGCACCTCCTTCTCTTGCATCTGCAATTTCCTTTCCTGCACGAAGCATTTCTTGTATTATAGCATCTGAATTATAAATTGCAGGCTGTCCCCAACCTTTTCTTATAATTTCACAAGCTTTTTTCAAAAATTGATGAGGTGTTTTTTTACTTATCTGAACATTTGAACTTGGCTGCAAAAGTTTCATCTCGTCCATAACTTCAAGAATAAGATAACTTACTTCATTAACTCCATCTGAACCATCTGCTTTTAACCCACCTGAATTAATATTTGCAAAATCTGTATAAGTACCGCTTTCCTTTAAAGTAATGCCTACTTTAGGAGGTGCAGGCTGATTATTAAACTTAACCCATAGACATTCTAAAAGTTCCTTTGCCTCTTCTCTTGTTAAAGTTCCTTCCTCTATTTCTTTTTTATAGAATGGGTATAAATGCTGATCTAATCTTCCTGGGCTTAAAGCATCCCAAGGATTTAGCTCAGATGTTACTCCAATATGAACGAACCAATACATCTGTATAGCCTGTGCAAAAGTTTCAGGTTTATGGGCAGGTACTACATCACAGTTTTTTGCAATCCATAAAAGTTCCTGCCTTCTTTTTTCATCATTTTCCTTTTTTGCCAGTTCTCTTGCATAATCTGCATAACGTTTACCCAAAATTATAATAGCATCACAACAGATTTTCATTGCCTCAAGCTGTACCTTCTTGTCATAGGCACTTTCATCATTTATAAAATCTAATGAGTCAATTACTTTTTGTATATCTTCCTTGAAATCTAAAAATCCCTTTTTATATATCTTACCATCTGCCACTGTATGCCCAGGTCCTCTTTGTTCCATAAACTCTGTAAATATTCCATTTTCATAGCATTTAATCCATTCTGGCGTCATATATTCTAATATTTTTTTTCTTAAGGAACGATTTTGCCAATAAGGTATAATCTTTTCCTCTTGTATCTTTTTTGCCTCTTCACTTACTTTAAAAAATATCTTTTCTCTCTTATCCATTATTTCAAAATCTTCTAATGTATGACAACATAGCTCTGGGAATGTTGGAGCAGCTTGAGGTTCGTCTCCTTTTTCTCCAACTATAAGCTCCCCATCATTAATACAAAGGGTCTTATTTTCCATAATATGCTTAAAAGCAAGTGCTCTAAGTATTGGTGTTTCAACAGTTCCTTCGTATTTCATATAGGCATCTGTAATAAGAGAAGCCCTTTCTATTGATAATGTTGGAACAGTTGTGACACTTTGTTTTCTAAGTTTTCTAATTCTTTCATTCATTCCTCTTTCCATTTGTATCATCCTCCTATTTTTATTTTAAAATTATTTTTAACAAAAATCTCTTCTACCTGTCTGAGCCTTTCTTCTGAAGGCTTAAACATTATAGAATCCATATAATTTTTACCAAGTCTTGCGTATTTATCTCTTGAAATATCATGATAAGGAAGTATATTTACCATATTAGTATTAAGACTTTTTGCAAGATTCAAAAAATCTTGAATAAATTTATCGTTATCGTTTATCCCTCCTATTAAAGGAACACGAAGATTAATATTAGCTCCTTTATTAGAAAGTTTTCTTAAATTTTCCATTATGAGCTTATTATCAACTCCTGTAAATTTTTTATGTTCTTGCGTATCGATAAGCTTTACATCATATAAAAAAACATCAACATAACCAGCAATACGTTCAAAATATTCAAAGGGAACATACCCACAGGTATCTACAGCTACTGATATTCCATTTTCTTTGCATTTTTTCGCAATTTCCTCAAGAAAATCTATTTGCATCATAGGCTCGCCTCCCGAAAAGGTTACGCCTCCATTTGACTCATCATAAAATACTCTATCTTTTTCAATTTCTTCATAAACTTCATCAACTGACATATCCTTACCGGCAATCTCACGAACATTATTAATACAATAATCTGTACACATTCCACAGGCATTGCATCTTTTTACATCATAACAAATGTTACCATTTTCAATCTTTATTGCACGATTGCTGCAGGCTTTTATACAGCTTCCACATAAAGTACATTTGTACTTTCTAATCATCAGCTCTTTATAATAATTTTGACTTTCAGGATTATGGCACCACCAACATCTTAAAGGGCATCCTTTTAAAAAAACTGTGGTTCTTATTCCCGGCCCATCATGCACACAGAACTTCTGTATGTTAAATACAACTGCACTATTCATATTTTTTCTCCCTCCTATGTATTGGTATTTTATTATTTGAAATATTCAGAAATATTAGTTGTAAGAAGCTTAACCATTTTATTTGTATAATTTGCCCAATTGTGAGGACACTCTGAACTATAATGGGCAGTATCTCCTGGATAAAGTTCATATCTCTCTTCATTAATAAATAGTGTCAGAATTCCCTCTATTACATAAATAAACTCTTCACCCTTATGAGAATAAGGAGTTATAGGTTCATCGCTATTCATAGGAAGAAGCTCAACAAGTCTTGGCAGCATATTTTTATTGGCTAAATCACTTGAAAGATGATAAATGATAAATCCTGAATCCTCTACCTGAAAAACTTCTTTTTCATAACTTCTCATTACATATTTTCTATTATTTTTAGGTTTTGAAAAAAAATATGCCAATTCTACATCAAGAGCCTTTGCAATATTATCAAGGGAGTCAGTTGCAACAGCTGTTAATCCTCTTTCAAGCTGCGATAAAAATCCTGTTGAGAGATTTGTTTTTTCACTCAAATCCTTTAAAGTCATTTTTTTTGCAATTCTAAGATCTTTTACTTTTTTACCAATATCCTTATTCATAACAAAGCCCCCAAAAATTTATATAATATTCTTTAATTAATTCCAAAAACGTTTGTTATTTTTTATACAATTCGAGTTTATCATAACATTAAATTTTTGTCTATATTTTTTCATTTATATAAATTTATAATTATTTTATAATCATTTATTTTCATATTATCAAATTTATATTCATAACTATAAATTTGTATTTTGCTAGTATTTGTTTAATTTTAATATTGTCATCTATTTTTTGACAATATATTCTGGAACATTCCAATAAATATTACTAACAAGATACAATACAATATTATCTATTAACTGATAAAATACTATGCAAAATTAGAATTACAATATTAATTAATAAACCCCGCACTGCGGGGTTCGGGGTTTATTTATATTAAAAAATTATCATTAATAAGTGAGCTGCTATACCTGCAACAATACCTCCTATAGTATGGGAAATAATTGCTTTATTTGTTAGCTGTCTGCTTTCAAGTGCATCCATCATAGCAACATGAGTTGACAGATAGCCACTCCAGCACATACCCATCGCTGTAAATACAGCGATTTCATTAGCTCCAATAAGACCAGTTTGTAAAAATTTTGGTACTAAACCAAGAGCAGCTCCAACTGCTCCAAGAGCAGTGATTGGAAAAGCTATGGCTTCTGGTGACTTAAAACCTAATAAAGGCTTTAATATAAAATTAATTTTACTTCCCAACCATGGCAAAACAGGTACGCCTTCATAGGCTGCTCCCGTATACACTCCACCCTTTGGTGCATTTGAAAGCATCATAACTAAGGTGCAAATTATAACAACACCAGGAATTATGGATAATCCCATTTCTACTCCTGTCTTGCCGCCATCTAATATAGCCTCAAGAGCCCTTTGAAATATATTTCCATTTCTTATTTCTCTATATTTCATTAAATCCATTCCATCTTCTCCTTTTGATGCCACTTCTTCTGTTCCATATTCTTTTTTAGTAAAATGCATCATTATTCTAACGCTTACAATACTTCCAATAATTGCTCCTATATTGCCAAATAAAACAGGTAAAAAGAAGCTCTGGCCTTTTGGTGCTTGAGAAATCATAAAGGTCGTAACTATAAGTCCCATACCAAAGGCTGTTCCAAGATTAGTTAAGGCAGGAATTTGATATTTTTTAAAATATTTAACAAACCCTTTGTCCTTTGCTAATGTTATAATTGCAGGATTATCAGATAAATATGTAGTTAAAACTCCTATACTTGCAGCACCAGGCATATCATATAAAGGCTTCATTAAAGGAGATAGAATTTTATTTATTAGTGCCAAAACTCCAAATTCAGTTAAAAGAGCACCAAAAGCTCCTGCCAAAACTGCAATAGCCATTATAAAGAATACTGTGTTTAGTAAAAGATCATGGGCTGTTTTCATAATAGTGCTGAACATATTAGCAACTCCCATTACTTTGCCTAAAAATGCAAAAGAAATAACTATCAAAATAAAAGAAATGAAAGATTCTGCGTTAATTGATTTAACATATTTTTTGTCCATACTAACACTCCTATCCTTAGATGTTCAATTTAAATATTGTCTGAATTTTAACTAAATATATTTTGTTTTGGTACCGTTTTAAATAAAATCCCTCCTTATCTCATTTTTGCACTTTATATAATAACAGATCATTGTTAATGTTTCTACAATTTTTAGTGTTTTTGAACTTTTTTTTAATTTAATTAAAATTTTTAATAATAAATTATTTGAGCAAATTGCACAATTAAAATTTATTTAAATGAAATATTTATCCACAGAATATTAACTAAATAAAATGTAAAATAATAAAAAATACTATAAAACTCCTATTTTTAAGCGTACTTTAATAAACCACAAAAACTAA
>JAOADY010000058.1 GCA_026417075.1 Caloramator sp. | reverse complement strand
CATTAGAAGAGCTTGGTGTTGTTGATAAAGCTATAGGTGTTGCTCCTGTTGGATGCTCAGTTTTAGCATATAATTATTTTGCATGTGATATGCATGAGGCTGCACACGGAAGAGCACCAGCTGTTGCAACAGGTATAAAGCGTTCATTACCTGACAGCGTAGTGTTTACATATCAGGGAGATGGAGACCTTGCGGCAATTGGTACTGCTGAAATCGTACACGCCGCAGCAAGAGGAGAAAAAATAACAACAATATTTGTTAACAACTGTATATATGGAATGACAGGCGGACAGATGGCTCCAACAACTCTTCCAGGTCAGGTTACAGAAACATCACCCTATGGAAGAGATGTTAATACTGCAGGTCATCCAATAAGAGTTTCTGAGATGATTTCAACTTTAGATGGAGCTGTTTATGTAGAAAGAGTTTCTGTAGATTCAGTTCCAAATGTATTAAAGGCTAAAAAAGCTATAAAGAAAGCTTTTGAATTACAGATTCAAGGTAAAGGGTTTACTTTTGTAGAAGTTCTTTCAATTTGTCCAACTAACTGGGGATTATCACCAAGAGAATCAATTAAGTGGCTTAGAGATAACATGATTCCATACTATCCTCTTGGAGTTAAAAAGGATACAACCCAGCAGGAGGTGAAATAACATGGCACATCAGGATATAATTTTTGCAGGTTTTGGAGGACAGGGTATTTTATCAATGGGTAAATTTCTTGCTTATGCAGGCATGGAAGAGAACTTAAACGTATCATGGCTTCCTTCATATGGTCCTGAAATGCGTGGAGGTACAGCAAACTGTTCCGTTATAGTATCTGATGATAATATTGGTTCTCCAATAGTATATGATGCTACAACAGTTGTTGTAATGAATAGACCGTCCCTTGATAAGTTTGAACATTCAGTTATTAAAGGTGGACTTTTAATAATAGATAGCGATCTTGTTAACAGGGATACTGAAAGAACAGATATAGAAGTTATAAAGATACCAGCACAAAAGGTTGCAGAGGAAGTTGGATCAAAGAAAATTGCAAATATGGTACTCCTTGGAGCTCTTGTTGAAAAAACAAAGATAGTTAAAATGGAATCACTTCTTAAAGCACTTAAAGATCATGGAAAAGAACAGTTCTATGAAATGAATAAAAAAGCTCTTGAAAAAGGAGCAGAATACGCAAAAAAGTAATTTAAGCCCCCAATTTGGGGGCTTTTTTAAATTTAAAATGCTGGAACTATTGCACCATTGTATTTTTCGTTTATAAATTTTTTAACTTCTTCTGAATTTAAAGCCTTAACAAGCTCTTGAATTTCAGGTGAGTTTTGATTATCAGGTCTTACTGTTAAAACATTTGCATAGGGAGAATCCTTATCCTCAATAAATAATGTATCCTTTGGATTAAGCTTACCTTCAATGGCATAATTTGTGTTTATAATTGCAAAATCAACGTCCCTCAAAACTCTTGGAAGCTGAGCAGCCTCAAGTTCTTTAAATTTTAAATTTTTGGGATTATAAGTAATATCCTTTGGCGTTTGAGTGAGTTTTGTACTATCCTTAAGTTTAATAAGACCTTGTTTTTGAAGAAGTAAAAGAGATCGTCCTTCATTAGTAGTGTCGTTTGGTATTGCAACTATTGCACCATCTTTAATTTCATCCTTTGATTTAATTTTAGTTGAATATGCTCCCATAGGCTCAACATGAACCTTTACTGCAGCTACAAGTTTCATACCTTTTTTGCTTGCAAAGTCCTCCATATATGGAACATGCTGAAAAAAGTTTGCGTC
Organism: Caloramator sp.; assembly: GCA_026417075.1. Classification (GTDB taxonomy): domain Bacteria; phylum Bacillota; class Clostridia; order Clostridiales; family Caloramatoraceae; genus Caloramator_B. The sequence continues at coordinate 6,906 of JAOADY010000058.1, read as the reverse complement.
CAGCTGTTTATCATTAAGGGCAGTATTTGGAGTTACATAGTCAGTAAATTCTTTTATTTCAAGTTCGATTCCTTTATTTTTAAGGATTGGTTTTACAACGTTTAATATTTTTGCATGAGGTACAGGGCTTGCTCCAACAATTAATTTAGTTGTTTTTTTCTCTGATGAAGTTGATTTTGATGAACAGCCTATAAAGGAAAGAGAAATTATTAAAAGTATTGATAATAATGAAATTAATTTTTTCATTGATAAAACCCTCCTAACGTTTGTCAAATTTTTTTGAAAGAATATTTCCTGCATATTGTATTATTTCTACGAGAATTATAAGAACTAAAATTGTAGCTATCAGTACATCTGTTTGAAATCTTTGATAGCCATATCTTATCGCTAAATCTCCAAGACCACCTCCTCCTATTGCTCCTGCCATTGCAGAATAACCAAGAATATTTATTATTGTTAAAGTTATTCCCAATATCAATGAAGGCATAGCCTCTTTAATCATTACTTTGAAGATAATCTGCAATGTTGTTGCTCCCATAGACAGGGAGGCTTCAATGATACCCCAGTTTACTTCAAAAAGTGCATTCTCAATTATTCTGGCTACAAAAGGACAGGCTGCGATTGATAGTGGAACAATTGCTGCTGTAGAACCTATTGTTGTACCAACTATAATTCTTGATAAAGGGAATATAGCAATAATTAATATGATAAATGGTATTGAACGGGCAATGTTAACAATTGTACTTAATATTTTATTTACCTTTAAATTTTCACATATATGACCCTTTGAAGTAATAACAAGTATTATACCAAGGGGGAGCCCTAAAATCACAGAAAATAGGGTTGAAAAAAATACCATATATATTGTTTCTATAAGTGAAGGATATAATGTTTTTAATAAATCGAATAAGTAAGAATATAAATTAGCAGATTCCATTTTCTATCACCTCTACTGTTAGCTTATGTTCTTTAAGATAGTTTTCAGCTTTTTTAATTTCTTTCTCATCTCCGCTAAGGTTTATAATAAGGCTTCCAAGTTGAGTATTTTGAACTATATCGATATTTCCTGAAATTATATTTGCATCTACATTAAAATTTTTTACCATGTTTGAAATAATTGGTTTTTGTGCATCATCACCGATAAATGTTATCTTCAATAATTTTCCATATGAAACTATTTTAGTTGAAGATGATAAGAATATATCCTCTGAAAATTTTTTAGAAGTTTTCGATGTTGGGTTTGAAAAAACTTCAACTACGCTTCCTATTTCTGCTATTTGTCCATCTTCTATTACTGCAACGTTTTTACATAAATTTTTTATTACTGACATCTCATGGGTTACAACTATAATTGTTATTTTAAGTTCATCATTTATACTTTTTAAAAGGTTTAAAATAGATTGAGTTGTTTGAGGATCAAGGGCTGAGGTTGCTTCATCACAAAGTATTATCTTAGGATTAGTTGCAAGGGCTCTTGCAATTGCCACTCTTTGTTTTTGACCTCCAGATAGTTGTGAAGGATATGAATTTTTTTTATCCTCAAGTTCAACAATTTGCAAAAGATGGTTCACTTTTTTCTCTATATCAGATTTATGAATATTTGATATTTTTAAGGGGAAAGCAACGTTTTCGAATACAGTTTGATTCATCAGAAGATTAAACTGTTGAAATATCATACCTATATTTTTTCTAAAATTTCGAAGCTGCTTCCCATTTAATTTTGTTATATCAGTATCATCAATTAACACCTCACCTGATGTTGGGATCTCAAGAAGATTAATACATCTTAAGAGTGATGATTTTCCAGCACCGCTTAGCCCCATAATTCCGAATATATCACCATCATCTATTGTAAGGTTAATATTTTTTAGGGCTTCAAAGTTTTGATTTCCATGCTTATAAGTTTTGCTTAGATTAACTATTTTTATCAATTAGTCTTCACTCCTTTAATGCAATAATTCGATAAAGCATTGTGTATGTAATTTATTATGCCAAAACATATGTACTTGGCATAATATAATACAATGTAAAAAACAACAAAATATAAATTAAGAATAAATTTTTAATTAAAAAGATAAATAAGAAAGCCTCTTTCAAAATGAAAGAGGCTTAATAGACACCCTCTCTCATCTTTCGGTAATTCTACCGCTGGAATTAGCACCATGCATAATGCTGGTTGCCGGGCTTCATAGGGCCAGTCCCTCCGCCTCTCTTGATAAGAGTTGAAACGTATTAACTTATATTGCTTATTATAAGAATTAAAAAACTATATGTCAATATTTTATTTAAAAATTTTTTTGCCTTAAATTGCATAAAATTTAACAACCATAAAAAACCTCAATTGACATAAATGATTTATTATGGTATATATATTAAAAAATATACAAAGGAGGGATGCGGGTTACCGCAAATTTATGAAAAAATTTTTATCAAAAAAATCTTTTATGGCTGCAATGGTAACAGTAATCATGATTTTATCTCAGGTTACAGTTTTTGCAGCACAGCCAAAGGTTCAAAAAATTGATGAAAAATATACATGGAACCTGGCGGATATTTACAAGGATCAACAGGCCTTTGATTCAGATTATAACAAATTAGAAAAAATTATACCTGAATTTAAAAAATTCGAAGGCAAATTAGGGAATCCAAAGGATTTGCTTGAAGTTTTAAAGCTTATTGATGAAAGTTCAATGATTATTGATAAGCTTTATTGGTATGGTAAGTTTATGATGGATTTAAATATTGAAGATACTAAAGCGGCAGATCTCGTTGCAAAAGCTGAAAAAATCTATAATGAATTTTCGGAGGCTATTACATATGTAGAGCCAGAGATAATAAAGCTTCCTGATGAAACATTACAATCATATCTAAAAAATCCTCTATTAACAGATTATAAATTTTATCTTGAAAAATTGATAAAGCAAAAATCTCATATGCTTTCAAAGGAACAGGAAGAAGTAATTGCGAAACTTTCTCAAAATTCAGATTCTCCAAGAAATATATATGATAATGCTATAAAAGGTGACTGGACACCAGCTGTTATAAAAGATAAAAATGGAAAAGATATTAAATTAACAAGCGCAGCTTACAGTACTATATCTGAAAATCCAGATAGAGCTTTTAGAAAGAAGGCATTTGAAGCTTATATTGGAAGTTTTAATAAAATAAAAAATACCTGTGCAGCAACTTTATATGCTTCAGTAAAACAAGATGAAACATATGCAAAATTAAGAGGTTATAAGTCAGGGCTTGATGCAGCACTTTCTGCTGATTTTGTACCTGAAAGTGTTTTTAATAATTTAATAGATGCAGTTAACAAAAATCTTCCACAGCTTCATAAATATATTGAACTTAGAAGAAAGGTTATGAAACTTGATAAAGTTCATGGCTATGATATGTATGTACCTCTTGTTGACGAAAAAGTTTCACAAAAAATGAAATATCCTATTGATAAGGCGTATAATACAGTTCTTGAAGCATTAAAACCTCTTGGAGAAGATTATGTAAACAATGTAAAATATGGATTTGAAAATAGATGGCTTGATGTTTATCCAAGGGATAAAAAGGAAACAGGAGGATATAATTTAGGTTTATACGGTGTTCATCCGTTTGTACTTTTAAATTATGATGATTCTCTTGACGAAATGAGCACAATAGCGCATGAAATGGGACATGCAATGCATTCTGTATATTCAGGAAAGACGCAAAAATACATAAATGCTAATCCTCCAATATTCACAGCAGAAGTAGCTTCTACAGCAAATGAGCTTTTATTGATGGACTATTTAATAAATAATGCTAAAACCGATGATGAAAAGCTTTATCTTATAAATAAACAAATAGATAATATAAGAGGAACTATTTATACTCAGGTTATGTTTTCAGAGTTTGAAAAGCAAATACATGAAAAAGTTGCAAAGGGAGAAGCTCTTACAGCAGAAGTTTTAAATAAAATGTGGCTAGACTTAATTAAAAAATACAACGGATCTTCTTATTTTGTCGATGAAGCTGTAGGTATTAATTGGTTAAGAATATCTCATTTTTATAGACAGTTCTATGTATATAAATATGCAACATCAATGTCAGCGTCATATGAGCTTGTAAAGCAGATGAAAGAAGATAAAACAGGTAATGCAACAAAGAGATATTTAGAATTTTTAAGTGCAGGTGGTTCTGATTATCCTATTGAGGTTCTCAAAAAAGCAGGTGTAGATATGACATCACCAGAACCAGTAGATAATCTTTTGAAGTATTTTGGTTCTCTTGTTGATCAAATGGAAAATATATTAAAGAAACAGGGAAAATTAAAATAGCTGAAAATATAGAAAAGAGCCCCGTTAAGGGCTCTTTTTTTCTATACATCTATGCTCTTTTTTTCTCTTTTACCAGAAAGAACTTTACTTGAAGTAATTATAAGATCAATTGCGAGAATAAAAAGAAGAACCGCTATTATACCAAGCAATATTTTTCTTCCAGCAAAGAAATTCTTAATAAGTAGCAAAAGTGCTGTCAATGTTACACAGAACATAAATATCATAGGAATCATAGTCATCCAGGATTTTTTTCCAGTATTTATAAACCAAGCTGTAAGTGCAAGAAGAGATAATCCTGCGAGAAGTTGGTTTGCTGATCCAAATATAGGCCAAATATTAAGATATCCATATGCAAGAAGTAATACTGAGCATCCAATTGTTATTGCTGTTGAGACATACATATTAGCTAAAGGAGACTTAGTTCCATCCTTCTTTTCATAGAAGAATTCTTGGAATATATATCTTCCAATTCTTGTTGCTGTATCAAGGCTTGTTAAAGCAAATGCTGAAAATGCAAGCACTACGAATACTTTACCAACTGCTACAGGGAGACCAAAGCTGTTCATAAATGCTGCAACACCTGAAGCAAATATTTGAGCTGGTGTACCTTCAGCTTTTGCAACATAAGCAACAGATATCAAGGCAACTATTGCCACAACTCCTTCAATAAACATTCCGCCATAACCTACAAGTTTTGAATCCTTTTCAGAATTAAGTTGTTTTGATGTTGTGCCTGATCCTACAAGGGAGTGGAAACCTGATATAGCACCACAGGCAACAGTTACAAATAGAATTGGGAACAGATACTGTGCTTTAGCACCTGAACCTACAATAAAGCTTGTAGTTGCTGGTATTGCAATTGAAGGTCTTAAAATAATAATACCTAAAACTCCTCCTATAAGCATAGCATAAAGAAGAAATGAGCACAGATAATCCCTTGGCTGTAAAAGCATCCATACAGGAAGTACCGATGCACAGAATATATAAATTATAAGAATTACCTGCCAACCTGTTTTTGTAAGTTTAAGGAATGGAAACTTATATCCAATATAAATACAAAGAAATAATAATGCAACTCCTAAAATTGTTGATACTGTTAAATTTGCATTCTTTCTGTATACTAAAAAGCCAAAAGCTATTGCAAGAAATATGAAAAGAATTGATGCTGTACCTGCTCTTGCACCTGTTAAAAGTTCTGGCTTTGCAGCATCATAGGCAAAGGTCCCTGCGCAAATATCTGTAAATGCTGCAACAACAAGTACAAGGGTTAACCATGCAAAAATGTTAAACAGTTTCTTGCCCTTTTCTCCAAGGTTTGTTCTAATTATTTCTCCAATAGATTTTCCGTCATGCCTGATTGACGCAAAAAGTGAGCCCCAGTCATGCACACCACCTACAAATATGCTTCCAATAACTATCCAAAGATATACAGGAAGCCATCCAAATATTGCAGCCTGTATAGGACCTGCAATAGGTCCAGCACCAGCAATTGATGAAAAATGATGCCCTAAAAGAACTTTAGCATTTGCAGGGCAATAATCAATATCATCCCTTAAAGTATGAGCCGGTGTCTTTCGTGATGGATCAATACCCCACTGTTTAGCAAGATATGAACCATAGGTTACATAGGCAATTAAAAATAGTATAATACCTAAGATGATTAAAACTAAAGAATTCATAAAAAGACCTCCTTTTATTTTTTTTAAGGTGCATATTCATACACCTTTTTAACGCTTTTACCTGCTTTATTGGTAATTACAGCATTACTAAAGAGGTCAGCAGCAATAAGTCTTACATCACACCACCCATGAAGCATAAATTTAAAGCTTTTACTATATTTAAATTTTTTAATTTCTTTTACACATTCATCAGTCAAGCTTTCTTTACTTACCATAACCCCTGTTAAATATGTACACATATGTTCAGAATGAGGTTTTACATAACATTCAACAACATTCTTTAAAAATTCCTCAAATTCTATAATTTCCTTAAGAGATATACTTTCATAAGTTTTTATAAAACAATACTCATAATTTTCAAAAGCATCGATAACATCTCTTTGAGTAATTAAAGTTCTTCCCGTTTTTTCAAAGTATTTTGCAAAAATATTTATTTCTATTCCTTTTATAAATATATTCTTTTCAATAGTAAAATATTTGAAGAATTTATTTTCTAAACTTTGTAAATATAATTCACAGTTCATATCATCACCTACTATATATTTCTATGTATTTTTATTTTTTCCTGCTAAAAATTTGAAATTTTTTACAAAAACTATTGTGTAATGCAAAAGAAAATATAGCAGTTTTTTAAAAAATTTCTTTCTTATGATTTATTGTATAATTAAATAAAGCATCTAGAGAGTGAAATATATTTTAATGACATAATATTTGTAATGTAAAATATTTAAAATATAGGAATAAGATTACAAGTCATTCTAGAATATATTATATATAACTTTAGATAGGCAATTTTAAAAATCAAATTACCAACTATGGACAAATATAAATGCGTAGCAATATTTATCCAATCTTAGGGGTTAAAAGTCCCCTTATAGTAAAATACTGTTGTTAAAATTTGTTATGCAACTTTT
>JAOADY010000010.1 GCA_026417075.1 Caloramator sp. | reverse complement strand
GACGCAGAAAATTTTAAAACTTTTGCTTGTTTGAGAGAAGCGAGATTTAGAACTAAAGAAGAAATCATAAAGCAAGAAGAAAGTTAAAATATATCTGGTGGCTAGGCATCTATGGTAACACCCGTTCCCATTCCGAACACGAAGGTTAAGCATAGGTGCGCCGATGATACTGAGCTGGAGACGGCTTGGAAAAGTAGGTGGCTGCCAGTTTTTTGTATATGGCCCCTTGGTCAAGTGGTTAAGACATCGCCCTTTCACGGCGGTAACAGGGGTTCGAATCCCCTAGGGGGCACCAGAAAAACTGCTTACTATTATAATAGCAAGCAGATTTTTATACTTTTTGTAAATATTTATCTAAAAAGATAGGTTTTACTAAATTCAAGAAAAAGAAGGGTTACCAATCTTACACAACAAACAATCAAAATGCAACAATAGATATGCCTCAAATCAATATGCTGTGAATGTGGATATAAAAATATAGAGGTAAAGAATTTAGCACTAAGGGAACGGGTATTATGTTCAAATTGTAGTGCTATACATGATAGAGATGTAAATGCGTCGAAGAACCTACTAAAATTAGCCATGTAGATGTTAAAACTAGGGAAGGAACAGCTCTTTGAGCGTGGGGGGCTGATAATAAGGTTATCTTGACCACGAAGCTACCACTTCTATAGGTGGGGGAGTTTACTTTTGAGAATATAAGATTATTAAAATATGATTAGTATAAAATGTGTTTATAGATCTAAAGAAAACATATGATTTAAAAAATTTTTTATACAATTATTGAAGGTTATGTATAAATATATAAAATAATTTTATAGTATTAAATAAAGATATATGAGTGCAAATTTAACATTACTTAACGAAGAAACAATTGACAAAAAAATTTACATAACATATACTGTTAGTGTAGGAATTAAATATAATGCCTCGGTAGGGGAGGTTACTACAAGGATACGGGTTGCTGCCGTGAAAGGATGGAAACATCCTCAACTGGTTAGCAGGTTTAGCCGAACAAAGAAGGCAAATCTAATGCAACTTCATCGCCTTGCAGAGCCAAAACTTGAACGAGATAGTTAGGTTACTAAACCTTCGTCATGTTTAAGTTTTGGCGAAGGTTTTAATTTTTATTTTTGGAGGTGAAAAAGAATGGAAGATGGTGTCGGTGCTAACTTTGATAGCGGAGGTAGTTATATGTATTTGAATAATTTTATATTTGTCGTGCTTCATTCTTTTTCACTAAGAATGAAAGTAGCATATCTTTAATTTTCAAATATATATACACCTCTTAAAACAAACTTACTATCTTTTCTCAAATTTTCTATGTTATATCTTAACAAATTTTAATTGGCTATATTATATTTACACGGTAAAAGTTGTTTCTATTAAATTTTATTGTTTTAAATTAAATCTAAAAAAGTTTTGATAAAAAATCTGCTTTTACTGTTGTAAATTAATGCTTTAATGAAAGTAAGTTTTAAATTGTGAACTGAATTTAATTTAAGATGGGTTAAAAACAAACTATTTAACCTTTAATTTCCTATTGCCATTTTTAGATTCTGGAGGTGTGTATTATGATGAAAAATAAAAAAATAAATATCTATGCTGCTGAAAAAGAAAATGCAAAGAGAATTTTTGAATATAGCAAAATGGATATTGAAAAGTTATTTGAAGTTTTAAATACAGATATTAATGGATTATCTGTTGATGAGGCAGAAAAAAGAATAGAAAGATATGGATTAAATGAAGTATCACACAAAAAACCAAAACCATGGTATGTACAGTTTATTAAAGCTTTTTTTAATCCCTTTATATTTGTTTTACTCTTTCTTGCTGTTGTATCTCTTTTTACAGATGTAATACTTGTACCTGTTGAAGATAGGAGTTATAGAACAGTTATAGTTATTTCTATAATGGTAACGGTAAGTGGTGTATTAAAATTTATACAGGAATATAAATCAGGCAAAGAAGCTGAAAAGTTAAAAGCTCTTGTAAAGACAACAGCAGCTGTTTTAAGAAAAGAAACAGGATTAAAAGAAATAAATATGTCAAAGATTGCTGTAGGAGATATTATAAATCTTTCAGCTGGTGATATGATACCTGCAGATGTTAGAATCATCTCAAGCAAGGATTTATTTGTAAGCCAATCTTCATTAACTGGTGAATCAGAGCCAGTTGAAAAGTTCAGTGCTATAAAGAAAAATGAGGATTTAACTATTACAGAATTAGATAATATATGCCTTTTAGGAACAAATGTTGTAAGTGGAAGTGCAACAGCTGTAGTTATTGCAACTGGTAATGATACCTATTTTGCAACCATAGCATCATCCCTTACAGAAAAGGTACAAACGAGCTTTGAAAAAGGAGTTAATAGTGTAAGTATGCTCCTTATAAAATTTATGATGTTTATGGTTCCAATAGTTTTTATTGTAAATGGAATAACTAAAGGCAATTGGCTTGAGGCATTTTTATTTGCTATATCTGTTGCAGTAGGACTAACACCTGAGATGCTTCCTATGATAGTTACAACTAACCTTGCAAAGGGTGCTGTAACTATGGCAAAACGCAAGACGGTTGTTAAAAAGCTTGAATCTATACAAAATTTTGGTGCTATAGATGTTCTTTGTACCGATAAGACAGGAACTTTAACTCTTGATAAAATTGTTGTTGAAAGGCATCTTAATATCCATGGAGAAGAGGATTTAAGGGTTTTAAGGCATGCATATTTGAACAGCTTCTACCAGACAGGACTAAAAAACCTTATGGATATTGCAATAATAGATCATGGAAGGGAAAATGGATTTAGTGAGCTTGAGAAAAGGTTTATAAAAGTTGATGAAATACCCTTTGACTTTACAAGAAAGAGAATGTCAGTAGTTATTAAAAATGGAGATGGTAAAAGGCAGCTTATTACTAAAGGTGCAGTTGAGGAAATGCTCTCTATATGCAGCTATGCTGAGTATAAAGGAGAGGTTGTGGAACTTACAGATAAAATAAAGAAAAAAGTTATAGAGATGGTTAAAAAATTAAATAGTGAAGGTATGAGGGTTATTGCTGTAGCACAAAAAAATGATATACCTGATGAAAATACTTTTAGTGTTGCAGATGAAAGCAATATGGTATTGATGGGCTATATAGGATTTTTAGATCCAGCAAAACCATCAGCAGCAAGTGCAATAAAAGCACTATTTGATAATGGCGTTGATGTAAAGATTTTAACAGGGGACAATGATGCAGTAACTTTAAAAATATGCGAGGATGTAGGAATTAAAGTTAAAAGGGTTCTTTTAGGCAGTGAAATCGATAATATGAGCGATGAACAGTTAGAGGATGTTGTTAATGATACAAATGTGTTTGCAAAGCTCTCTCCTATCCAAAAATCAAGAATAATAAAGGTACTTCAGAAAAAAGGTCATACAGTAGGCTTTATGGGAGATGGTATTAACGATGCATCAGCACTTAAAACAGCTGATGTTGGAATATCTGTTGATACTGCTGTTGATATTGCAAAGGAATCAGCGGATATAATACTTCTTGAAAAGGATCTTATGGTTCTTGAAGAGGGTATAATTGAAGGAAGAAAGGTATTTGGAAATATTATAAAGTATATTAAAATGACAGCAAGTTCAAACTTTGGCAACGTATTTAGCGTATTGGTTGCTAGTGCGTTTTTACCATTTCTTCCAATGCTTCCGATTCATCTTTTAATACAAAATTTATTTTATGATATATCACAAATATCTATTCCATGGGATACTATGGATAGCGATTATTTATCAAAGCCAAGAAAATGGAATGCAGATGATATTGGAAGATTCATGATTTTTATAGGACCTATAAGTTCAATATTTGATATTATAACTTATTTGGTAATGTGGTTTGTATTTAAGGCTAACAATGCAGCTGTTCAATCGCTTTTTCAGTCAGGCTGGTTTATAGAAGGTCTTTTATCACAAACATTAATTGTTCACATGATTAGAACTAAGAAGATACCTTTTATACAAAGCAGGGCAACAGCTCCAGTACTTTTATTAACAGGAGCAATAATGATAGCAGGAATATGTATTCCCTTTACACCATTTGGAACATCGGTTGGACTTTCGGCACTACCCCTTTCATATTTTCCATACCTTATAGGTATTTTGCTTTCTTACTGCATTTTAACCCAGCTTATAAAAACACTTTATATTAAGAAATTTAAAAGATGGTTATAATTTCTTAAAATTAATATTATGTATATAGCAATATAAAGGAGTTTAATATAAAATTATAATTATAATGAGAGGAGGGATTTTATGCCTTATGCCCATGAAGTAGATTATAAAATTTACGGCGATGACATGCAGTTTGTTGAGGTAGAGCTTGATGAAGGTGAGAGCGTAGTTGCTGAAGCTGGGGCTTTTATGATGATGACAGATGGTATTAAGATGCAAACAATATTTGGGGACGGTTCTTCAAAAGATAGTGATTCTGGCGGATTTATGGGGAAATTATTTAATGCAGGTAAAAGAGTATTAACAGGTGAGAGCCTTTTTATGACTATGTTTACTAATGCAGGCTATGGGAAGCAGAAGGTATCCTTTGCAGCGCCTTATCCGGGTAAAATAATACCAGTTAATCTTTTAGAATACAATGGAAAGATAATATGCCAAAAAGATACTTTTTTATGTGCAGCAAAGGGAGTTTCAATATCAATTGAATTTGTTAAAAGGCTTGGTGCTGGCTTTTTTGGAGGAGAAGGATTTATAATGCAAAGGCTCGAAGGAGATGGCAAAGCATTTTTACATGCAGGTGGAACCATAATAAAAAAGGATCTATCTGTTGGTGAGAAGTTAAGGGTTGATACAGGATGTCTTGTTGCTATGACAGGAAATGTTGACTACGATATAGAGTATGTTGGAAATATTAAAACTGCATTCTTTGGAGGAGAAGGCTTGTTTTATGCTACTTTAAAAGGACCAGGAGCTGTATGGATACAGTCACTTCCTTTTAGCAGGCTTGCTGACAGAATATACCATGCAGCACCCCATGCAGGGGGAAGCCGCAAGGATGAGGGAAATGTTTTTGATATGCTTGGAGGAATAGGTAATCTATTTGACGGAGATTAATTTTAAAAGGCTGTTTAACCAATATAGGTTAGGCAGCTTTTTTATTTGTTTACTTTTTTGCGAAATAGGTGGCAACAAAAGGGAGACAAGAGGGACAGTTCTTTTATACATTTAATAATGATATTAGTCATATGAATAAAAATTAATGTTTAGTAGTGTTTAGTACATTTAATTAATGATTTAAAACCAATACAAAGCAATTTATCTAATGGTATAATATGGATTTAAAGAACATCATTAAGGTATTTTTTAAAAAATAATCATGAATATTTACAGTATGAAAATTATATTATGAATTTCAGATTTGCTACTTGTATATTTAATGTAGCTATATTAAAATATATTTAGATATTTAGACAAATATCTAAATATATTTTAGGGAGGTGTTTATATGTTAACAATACAAAATTTATCCAAAAGTTATGGAAAAAATAAAGTAAAGGCTATTGATGGGATTAATCTTGAAGTTAAAAAAGGAGAGATATTTGGATTTTTAGGGCATAATGGTGCAGGAAAAACAACAACGATAAAACTTATTACTGGTATATTGAAGATGGATGAAGGAAATATTTTTGTAAATGGAATTAGTATAAAGGATAATCCTATTGAAGTTAAAAAGCAAATAGGATTTGTTCCTGACAATCCAGAGATTTTTAACAGGCTAACAGGGATTGAATATTTGAATTTTATTGCTGATGTTTATGAAATGGGCAAAGAGGAAAGAGAGGATAATATATTAAAGCTTGCAAAGGAATTTGAAATCGAGGACGTTTTAACTGAGAGTATAGGAAGCTACTCCCATGGTATGAAACAAAAGATAGTTTTAATAGGAGCATTGATGCATAACCCTTCCCTTTGGATTCTTGATGAGCCAATGGTAGGACTTGATCCTAAAGCAGTTTTTACACTTAAAAATATGATGAGGGAACATGCAGATAAAGGTAATACGGTTTTCTTTTCAACTCATGTACTTGATGTTGCAGAAAAAATATGCGATAGAATTGCAATTATTAAAGGAGGAAAGATAATTACTGTTGGTACAGTAGAGGAGCTTAAGAATAAAAAGCATGAAGAATCCCTTGAAAAATTATTTTTGGAGTTGATAGAAAATGAGTAAAGCTTTAAACCTAGCTAAAATATATATAAGTTCAACCTATGGAATAAAAAGATTTTTTAGGAATTTAAAATATAATAAGAAGGATGCATTAAAATCAGCAGGATTGTTTTTTCTTATACTGTTTTCATTATCAAGCTTTTTTGGGATGATGTTGTACTCTTATATAAGAATTTATGATTTTTTAGAAAAAATAGGCCAGCAAGGACTAATAGTTACGATATCAATAATTATTGCGAGTTTTTTTACTTTTATATTAGGCATGATAACTGTTATAACAGGGTATTTTATGAATCAGGAAGGGGATATTATACTCTCTCTACCTTTAAGGAAAAAAGATATACTGTTTGCAAAATATATAAATTCATATATAACTGATCTTATTGCATCTATTGTTGTAATGGGAATAGGGCTTGGAGTTTACGGTATAAAATCTAATGAAGGAATTTTATTTTATTTAACATTAATTGTATCTTCACTTTTAGTTCCTATAATTCCTTTAGTATTATGCTATTTTATAGTTATTCCTCTAATGAAGATAGGTAATCTTACTAAAAAGAAGGACTTACTTATGATATTGAGCGGGTTATTGATGCTTCCTTTTGCTATAGGATACCAATATTTAATTAATAATGTTTTTATTAATAATAACCCTAAATATTTAATGGGAATTCTTACAAAACAAAATGGTCTTATTGATGTTTTTGGAAAATTTTATTATCCTTCAATTTTATTAAGTAAAGGTATTTTAAGATATAGCACCCTAAAAGGAATATTATACATTATTACTTTTTTGTTTTTATCAATAGCTTTTGTTTATCTACTTTTAATTTTAATGTCAGGAGTATATTACAGCAGCATAATAGGGAGCAATGAAATTAATAGAAAAAATAAGAAATTAATTAATAATGATAAAATGTTTAAAAAGAGAGGTATAATAAGTACTTTACTTTTAAGAGAAATAAGGCTTATGAACAGGGAACCAATATATTTATTAAACGGGCCTGTTGTTATATTTTTACTTCCTGTAATTATGTATTTTGTATTGCTTTTTAATAAAGAGAGTATGAGAGAAATATCAGCAATGCTTTCTAATAGAGACTTAATAAAATATGCAGGAATATATGGAGGACTTATAATTTTGTTTTTAGGTATTTCAACATCAATAACATCAACTTGTATATCGAGGGAGGGAAAAAGTTTTTATTTTTTAAAGTCCCTTCCAATTAAAAAAGAGCAACTTATTTTAGCTAAATTTATTCATGGGGCTATATTTGGAGTAATAGCTGGGATTATAGTTTGTAGCTTAATGGTGTATTTTAAAATACCAATTATAAGCATAATTATCGCCTTTTTAATTGGCAACCTTCTTCTTTTCGATTTTTATATTATAGGTATAATCATAGATTTAAAATGGCCCAAACTTAATTGGGATAGCCCTCAAAAAGCTATGAAACAGAATATAAATCCAGCTATATCTATACTGCTTTCTATGGGAGTTGCTGGTTTATCCTTTGCTATAATTAGTAAAATCAAAACTTCTGTGTATTTAGTGGAAGCATTTTATATAGGCATTTCTATTATAATATTAATTATTTTATATAATTATTTAAAAAGAAATTTAAGTAGAATGATTGAGGATATATAAAATAATAATAATAACTTTTGTGATATAATTTTAATACAAATATATAAATAGAGAGGCGTGCTTTATGAATAATTTAATTTGATACCTTCAAAATCTAAAATTTTTAAAAAGCCTTGAATAAAGGTCTATTTGTTATGGCTTTGGAGGTGTCAAATTTGAATAAAAGAAACGTATGCCTTATGTATTTAATTGAGGAAATTGCACAATTCGAATTTTAGTAAATCCTCGATTGTGTATAATTTTATACAATTTTAGACGCACTTAAATAAGCTATCCCAATTACCTGTGGATAACTTAAAAATTAACTAATTTGTATTAAGCAGCTGT
>JAOADY010000140.1 GCA_026417075.1 Caloramator sp. | reverse complement strand
ATTCCTATACCACTGGGAAACTGGGAAGGTTTGGATGAGAATGACCCGTGAGCCAGGAGACCTGCCTTTGTTGCTAAGCTTATCCTTCGGAGGGAGGGAGTGAAGCTTAAGTTCATGGTGATATTTTGAATTCTTTAATATCAGCTTTTTAAAAATAGCTGTCCCTCCTTTTGTGGAGGGATTTTTAATTTTAAACTATTAATTTTTTTGGAGGAAGTAAAAATGGAAAATATAGAAAAGATATATCCATTTACTGCTATTGTAGGACAGGAAGATATGAAAAAGGCATTGATACTTAATGTTATAAATCCATCATTAGGTGGTGTATTGATAAGAGGGGAAAAGGGAACAGCTAAATCTACAGCAGTTAGAGCTTTGGCAGAACTTTTACCAGAGAAACTTCAGGTTGAAGGATGTGTTTTTGGTTGTAACCCTAAGGATTTAAGTATTTTGTGCCCTAATTGTGCAGAAAAGATAAAAAAAGGAGAAAAACTAAAAAATACTATGTCTAAGATGAAAGTAATAAATCTTCCAGTCAGTGCTACAGAAGATCGTGTTGTTGGGACAATAGATATAGAATATGCTATTAAAAAAGGAGAAAAAAAATTTGAACCGGGATTATTAGCCCAGGCTAATAGAAATATACTTTACGTTGATGAAATAAATCTGCTTGATGATCATATTGTAGACTTATTATTAGATGCAGCTGCAATGGGAATTAATTCTGTTGAAAGAGAAGGCATATCTTTTATACATCCATCTAAGTTTGTTTTGGTTGGAACTATGAATCCTGAAGAGGGAGATTTAAGACCACAGTTATTAGATAGATTTGGCATGGTTGTTGATATAATTGGAGAAAGGGATATACGAAATCGTATTGAAATAACAAAAAGAAGGATAGATTTTGAAAGAGACAAGGATGCGTTTATCAAAGCTTTTGATGAGGAACAAAATAAATTAAAAGAAAAGATTTTAAAAGCCCAAGAAATTTTAAACTTTGTAACTTATGATGATAAAATACTTGAATTAAGTGCCAAGATATGTATTGAGATGCAAGTTGATGGACATAGAGCAGATGTTAGTATGATAAAAACGGCAATGACAATAGCAGCTTATAATGGGAGGATGAAAATAGATAATTCAGATATATTAGAAGCTGCAAAGTTGGTTTTGCCTCATAGAATGAGAAAAAAACCCTTTGAAGAGGTGGCTATGGATTTTGAAAAAATTGAAAAAATATTAAAAGAATAAAATTTATATTAAATAGGGGGTTTTTATGAGTCAAAATTATGTTTTCCCTTTTGTTGCTGTTGTAGGACAGGAGAAAATTAAGAAAGCGCTTATTTTAAATATTATTAACCCTGCAATAGGCGGGGTTTTAATTAGTGGTGAAAAAGGAACTGCAAAATCAACTTTAGTTAGGGGAATAGAAGAAATAGGACAAAATATAAGAGTTGTAAATTTGCCATTAAATGCAACTGAAGATAGATTAATTGGTTCAATAAATATAGAAAAGGCAATAGCTTACGGGAAAAAAAGTTTTGAACCGGGAATTTTAAAGGAAGCCGATGGAAATGTTTTATATATTGATGAAGTAAATTTACTGAGTGAACATCTAATAAATTGTCTTATGGATGTTTCAGATTCAGGAATTAATATTATTGAAAGAGAAGGAATATCTTATAAGCATATGTCAAGGTTTGTTTTAATTGGTACAATGAATCCAGAAGAAGGATTTTTACATACAAGTTTTCTTGATAGATTTGGTTTATATGTAGAAGCAAAAGGTTGTTATTATATTCATGAAAGAAAGGAAGTAATTAAAAGAAGGCTTGAATATGAAAAAAATCCAATAGAATACATAAATAAGTGGAAAAAAGAAACCAATAAGTTGCGTAAAAAAATAATTAATTCAAAAAAATTTTTAAATGAAGTTGAAATTTCTAAGGATAATATAGAGTTTATAGTTCAAATTGTAAAAAATGCTAATTGTGCAGGGCATAGGGGAGAAATTGTAATAATAGAAACAGCTAAAGCGATTGCTGCCTTTGATAATAGAAAAAATATTACAATAGAAGATATTAAATTAGCTTGTGAATATGCTCTTCCACATAGAATTAGAGACTTTGATTCTAATTCTGTTCAAAGCGAAGATAAAGTAAAAGATAATCAAAATTATGATTTAGATGATATCTACGATTTAAATTATAAAGAACATCAAAATAATAAAGATTGTGAAGAAAAATTATTAGATAATTTTTATGAAAATGAGAATTACAATAATAATAGTATGGAGAAATCGGCTAAACAAATTGTGGAATATATAGGAGAAGTATTTAATATTAAATCTTTTAAATTTGATAATTTTGACAGAAAAAAACGTAAAGGAAATGGAAGGAGGAGCAATACAAAAACAACTTTAAGGCAAGGAAGATATATAAAATATATTTATCCTAAGGATAAAGTTAAAGATATTGCAATAGATGCTACCTTAAGAGCAGCAGCACCATATCAATCTTTAAGAGACAAACAAGGATTAGCAGTTTCAATATGTAAAAGCGATATTAAAGAAAAAGTGAGAGAAAAAAGAATAGGCAATACTATACTTTTTGTTGTAGATGCAAGTGGCTCTATGAGAGCAAAAAAAAGAATGGTTGCTGTAAAGGGAGCTATTATTTCACTTTTAAAAGATGCTTATCAAAAAAGAGATAAAGTCGGTATGGTTGCTTTTAAAGGAAAAAATGCTGAGATATTGCTTGATATTACTCGAAGTGTTGAATTGGCTCAAAAAAAGCTTAAGGAATTACCAACGGGTGGAAAAACACCTTTATCAGCTGGGCTTTATAAAGGATACAAAATTATTATGTCAAATAAGAAAAAAAATCCTGATATATTACCTATTATAGTTTTGATTACTGATGGAAGAGCTAATGTAGCAATAAATGGTAATAATCCTATAAAAGAGGCACTTGAAATATCCCAAAACATAGCAAAAGATGGAATAAAATCAATAGTTATAGATACAGAAAATGAGCTGATTAATTTTGGACTTGCTAAAGAAATAGCACAGGTATTAAAAGCACAATATTATAAATTAGAGGATATAGAAGCTAAGGATATTATAAAAGCTGTCAAAAATAATGTCTAAATCGTTAAATCTATAAGTATAGATTGATAAATTATTTGATGGATAAATATAAGAAACGTGATTGAAATGTTATATTTTAAATTTAGGGATAGGGGTGAAGATACATGAATCTTACAATTATAACAGTTTCAAATCCTATTGTTTCAGACATAATAAATGCTTATAAATACATAAAAGAAAAATATGGTAATATATTGTGCTTAAAATTATTTTATGTTGCAAAAAGAAATAAAATAACTAAAGAAGAATTAGCAAGTACGATTCGTGAATCAGATTTTGTTATACTTGATCTTATGGGAAGTAGTGATGAGATACAAACTTGGGTTTTAGATATATGTAAAACTTATAAAGGCAATATTGTTCCCTTTGGAGGAGAAAATCAACAAATAAGAAATATGCTTAAATTAGGTAAGTTTACATTGAATGATATGAAAATGGAAAATAGTGAAGAAAAGAATGTAGATTTAGAAAAAATACAAAAAATGATAAATATAGCTGAAAAAATGGGTAAAGCATTTCCTTTTGGGAAACTAAAAGATATGAGAAATTACATATTTATAACAAAATATTGGAAAAATGCAGGTGTTTTTGAATTAAAAAATCTATTATTACTTATTTTAAGAGAATATGGAGGGGTTAAAAATATTCCTAAACCTGTGGCTCCTTTAAATTTAAAGGATGTTTATATATGCAATCCTAGTAATATGGAAGTTTTTGATGATATGGAAAGTTATTACAAAAAATATTCTTTTGATGATACTAAACCTATTGTTGGAGTTATTTTTTATGGACATAATTATCCTATAAGAACTTCTTATTGTGTAAGTGAAATAATAAACAAATTAAAAGAATTTGCAAATGTTGTTCCAATAGCTTTAAATACAACTAATTCAAAGTCGATAGAGGAATTAAAAGAAATAATTAGTTATAATGGAAAAATCAAACCGGATATAATAATAAATTTTATTCCTTTTAGAATTGGAGCAGGACCAATGGGAGGAAATGTTAAAAAAGGAATTGACTTATTGGAAGAAATGGAAGCGCAATATATACATCCTTTCTTTATGTCTAAAAAAGAAATTAAAGAATGGAAAGAATCTTTTCAAGGATTAAATCCATCAGAATTTCTTATTACAATAATGCTCCCAGAATTAGATGGAGCAATTGAGTGCATTCCTGTAGGAGGTCTTGAAGTTACTGAGTTTAATTATGAGTTTAATGTAGAAATTAATGAACTAAAACTAATTGATGAACGTGTAAATAGAATTATATCCAAAACAAAAAAATGGCTTGAACTTAGAAAAAAGCCAAACAATGAAAAGAAGGTGGCATTTATATGCTATAATTATCCTCCAGGGGAAGGGAATGTTTTTCAAGGAGCTTTTTTAGATACATTTAAATCAATGTCAAATATATTAAAGATTTTAAAAGAAAATGATTATGACGTTGAAGAATTAACAGAAGAGATGCTTATGAATAATTTTATTTCAGGGAAAATTGCTAACTCTCCCAGATGGGGGTTAGATAATAATACATGTATGATTAAATACCATAGTGAAAAATATATGAAAGAATTTAATTATATAGATGTAAAAATGGACTGGGGAGATCCTCCTGGCGAAATAATGACTCAGGGAGAAGATTTTTTAATACCTGGAATAATAACAGGAAAAGTATTTGTTGGACTTCAGCCAACGAGAGGAGTTCATGAAAAACCTGAAAAGGCATATCATGATAAAAATTTAACTCCACATCATCAATATATAGCTTTTTATAAATGGATTAAAGAGGAATTTAAGGCTGATGTTATTATTCATGTTGGAACTCATGGAACGCTTGAATTTTTAAAAGGCAAAGAATGCGGAGTATCAGGAGAATGTTATCCTGATATTCTTATAGAAGATTTGCCTCATATATATTTATATTATTGTGGAAATCCATCCGAAGCGATGATAGCAAAAAGACGTTCAGGCGCGGTTATTGTTAGTTATCAGCCACCACCATTTATAAAGAGTGAATTGTATGGTGATTTGGCTGATATTGAAGGATTGATTTGTGAATATAAAGAAGCAAAACTTTTAAATCCAATTAGATGCGATGAAATAAAAAATGAAATTTTGGAAAAAACCAAGGAATTGAATATAAGTTTTACTGAGTTAGAAGATATTGAAAATGAGTTGTATAAAATAAAAAATTCATTAATACCGAAGGGACTTCATATTTTTGGTAATGGATATAATGATGAAGAAGCGATAGAATATATGAAGTCTGTTTTAAGATATGATACAGGTACAGACAAGACACTAAAAAAGCTTTTAGCAGAAATAGCTGGATATGATTATGATAGATTATTAAAAGAAAATAATTTATCTATATTTTCAGAAATTGATAAAAATTTGAATGAGTTAATTGAAAATTATATAAAACATGAAAAAATAATTATAAATTGTGATAAAAATATGTTAAAAGAAATTAAAAGTATTTTAGAATATGGTAAAATTGCTTTTAAAAATTCAATAACAAATTATGAAATAAATGGATTATTAAAGGTTTTGAATGGAAAATATTTACCAGCTAAACTTGCAGGAGATCCTATAAAAAATGTTAATGTTTTTCCAACCGGTTTCAATTTGTATCAATTTGATTCTAGACTTATTCCTTCTAATTCAGCAGCTAAAAGAGGAGTTATGATAGCGGAAAATACAATAGAATGTTATAAAATGAAATACGGGAAGTATCCTAAAAGTGTTGGGGTTATATTATGGGGACTTGAAACATCCAGAACATATGGAGAAACTGTAGGTCAAATTCTTCATTATTTAGGTGTTAAAGTAAGCAATAGAAAAAATTTATATCAACCAGAGTTTGAAATAATTCCTATAAAAGATTTGGGAAGACCAAGAATAGATGTTGTAATAAATATATGTGGTTTTTTTAGAGATATGTTTCCTAATCTTATAGAAAATTTTAATAAAATTTTTAAAATGTTATGGGAAATGGATGAAAATGATGAAGAAAGTTATTTTAAAGCTAATTCAAAAAAAATATATGAGAATTTAATATTAAGTGGATTAAATCATGATGAAGCTCTTGAATTATCTTATTCTAGAATATTTGGACCATCTGATGCAGAATATGGAACAACTATAACAAATTTAATACAGACTTCTAATTGGTTAAAGGAAGATGAAATTGCAGAGAATTATATAAAAAGTTTAAAGTATGTTTATAGCAATAATTATAGAGCTAAAGAGATTCCAGAACTTTATGAAAAAAATCTTAAAGCTGTAGATATTGTTTCACAGATAAGAAGTAATCAAGAATATGAAATAACAGATCTTGACCATTATTATGAATTTTTTGGAGGACTTTCAAAATCGGTAGAAACTATTAAAGGTAAAAAAGCAGAAATTTATATAAGTGATACAACTGGTGAAAGGATTGAAACGGAAACAGTTGAAAAATCAATTGCAAGAGGAGTACGAACGCGTATTTTAAATCCAAAATGGATTGAAGGTATGCTTGAGCATAAATATCATGGCGTTCAAAAAATTAGTGAAAAATTTGAAAATATTTTAGGACTTGCATCAACTACTAATAAAGTTGAAAATTGGATATTTGATAATATGTATACTGTTTATTTTGAAAATGAAAATATAAAAAATAAAATGATAAAAGATAATAAGTGGGCATATCTTTCGATGGCAGAAAAATTATTAGAATGTGATAAAAGAGGGTATTGGAAGGCGACCAATGTTCAAATTGAAAATTTAAGGAAATTATATTTAGAAGTTGAAGGAGAGATTGAAGAAGATATTTAAAATTAAAGGAAATGAAAAATATTTTATTTATCTGAATTGATTTTGTAATTTTTCTTTATGATGTATAAATGTTCTTAGATTATTTTATTTGTCATTAGAGATATTAAAAAACCTCCTTCTTGATTATATTTTTAATTCTGGCTTTTTATCAATTGCTGGGACGGGTATTTTATGAAAATGCCTGTCCTTTCTTGTTTGGGTAGAATTTTAAAGTTGATTTATTGTTTTGTATAGCAATTTTTAATTTTGTTTATGATAGTTTTGTATAATAAGCATAGTTTTTTCCTTATTTTTTATAATTATTTGTTTTACACTAACTGTCCCAAATGATGCATAATTAAAAAAATGTTCATAATTAAATGATATAATGTTACCGAGATGTTTTACTACAATTAATAGTTGATATATAATTAATATTGCTGAATAATGTAACCTTTATGTTATATTATGAGGCTTATGAAGAAACGGAGAGGAAATTAAAAATGAACAGACAAATTAAACAAATCTTTCTTGTTATTCTTGATGTTCTTTTTATTAATGCATCTATATTTATTGGCTATTTTGTAAGGTTTTCTTGGAAAATTCCAAACCCATATTTAACTATTTATTATAGGTCGTTTATTCCTATATCTATTATAATGATAATTTGCTTTAGTGCTTTTAAACTTTACAAAAGCGTATGGAGGTATGCTAGTATCGATGAACTTATATCAGTAATTCTTGCTGTAAGCCTTGGAACAGTTCTATCCTTTATTTTTGGACAGATTGCAAAACCATTTATAGGTAATAGGCTTCCTATAAGCATCTATCTTATAATGTGGGCGCTTACCATTTTAATGTCAGGAGGAATAAGATTTTTAAGGAGAATTATGGCAAGTATAGAGATGGTTCCATCAGAAGTGCTCAAAAAGAGCAAAAGGACACTTATTATAGGAGCGGGGGATGCAGGAGCCATTGTTGTTAAGGAAATGAAAAAACATCCTGAACTTGGCTTTATACCTGTTGCTTTTGTTGATGATGATGAGAGCAAAAAAGGTCAAATTATTCATGGCGTGCCTATAGTTGGAAGCAGAGACGATATAGAAGATATAGTAATTTCAAAGGATATAGATGAGATACTTATAGCTCTTCCTTCTGCTAGTCTTGAGGAGAGGCAAAAGATATTTAAAATTTGCAGTAATACAGGATGCCATTTAAAAACTCTTCCAGGCATATATGAGCTTATAGATGGAAAGGTTAGCGTAAATCAAATAAGAGATGTTGAAATAGAGGATTTGCTTGGAAGAGAGCCTGTTGAACTTAATATCGATGAAATAGCAGGATATCTTGAAAATAAGATTGTTCTTGTAACTGGAGGAGGAGGTTCTATTGGTTCAGAGCTTTGTCGTCAAATTGCAAGATTTTCTCCTAGAAAACTTTTGATACTTGATATATATGAAAATGGTGCTTATGATCTTCAAATGGAGCTTAATAGAAAATATCCAAACATCGATAAGGAAGTAATAATAGCTTCAATAAGAGAGAAAAATAGGCTTGAAGAGATATTTTCAAAATATAAAATTGATGTTGTTTTTCATGCGGCTGCTCATAAGCATGTTCCATTAATGGAATCAAATCCCAAGGAAGCTATAAAAAATAATGTAATTGGAACATTAAACCTTGTTGAATGTGCAGATAAATATAATGTTAAAAAGTTTGTGCAGATTTCAACGGATAAAGCAGTAAATCCTACCAATATAATGGGTGCTACAAAGAGAATGTGCGAAATGATAATTCAGGCAATAGACAAAATCAGCAATACAGAGTTTGTTGCTGTAAGATTTGGAAATGTTCTTGGTAGTAGCGGAAGCGTTATTCCTCTTTTTAAAAAGCAGATAAGGGAGGGAGGACCTGTTACAGTAACTCATCCAGAAATAAACAGATACTTTATGACTATTCCTGAGGCAGCCCAGCTTGTAATTCAGGCAGGTGCTATGGCAAAGGGTGGAGAGATATTCATACTCGATATGGGAAAGCCTGTTAAAATATTAGATCTTGCCAAGGATCTTATAAGATTATCGGGACTTGAACCTGATAAAGATATAAAGATAGAGTTTACAGGTCTTCGCCCAGGTGAAAAGTTATATGAAGAGCTTTTGATGGATGAAGAAGGGATTCAAAATACAAAGCATAAAAAGATATTTATAGGCAAACCAGGCAACTATGATTTTAGGGAGCTTAGAAAAAACATAATGGAGCTTTATAATAAGTTAAACTGCAAAGATGAGGAAGTTTTTGACAGGGTCGAACAACTTGTACCTACTTATCATAGAAAAAAGAATTGATTTAAATTATAATCAAAGAATTATATCCGTTTAAAGCATTATTTTTAAAAAACTGTTATCGAAATATATAGGTTGTTTTTAGGTTTAAGATAAGAATTTAATAATAAAAGTTACACATTTAAACGTTAAAAAAGGAGAATTTCAATAAATTAAAATTAGCATTAAAGGAGGATTATTATGTCTTCAAAGGAAAGATTAATTGAAAAGATAAATAATAAAACTGCAGTTATAGGAGTTGTTGGACTAGGTTATGTTGGACTTCCTCTTGCTGTTGAAAAAGCAAAGGCAGGATATAAGGTTATAGGATTTGACGTTCAATCTAAAAAGGTTGATATGGTAAACGCAGGACATAACTATATAGGTGATGTTGTTGATGATGAGTTATCAAAACTTGTAAAGGAAGGAAAACTTACAGCTACTACTGACTTTAGCTTTGTTAAGGATGTTGATACTGTTTCAATATGCGTTCCAACCCCCCTTGATAACTATAAACAGCCTGATATTTCCTATGTAGTAAATTCAACAAAAAGCGTTGCACAATATCTTCATAAAGATATGCTCGTTGTTTTAGAGAGTACTACATATCCTGGCACAACTGAAGAGGTTTGTAAGCCAATACTTGAAGAGAGTGGGTTAAAGTGCGGAAAAGACTTTTTCCTTGCCTTTTCTCCAGAGAGGGTTGACCCTGGCAACAAGCAGTTTAAAACTAAAAACACTCCTAAAGTTGTGGGTGGTGTAACTCCTGACTGCACAGAAATTGCAGCAGCCCTTTATAGAAATGTTTTAGAAGGAGAAATAATGACAGTATCCTCACCAAAGGTCGCTGAAATGGAAAAGATACTTGAAAACACCTTTAGAAATATAAATATCGCCCTTGTTAACGAGATGGCAATACTTTGCAAAAGAATGGGAATCGATGTTTGGGAAGTTATAGAGGCGGCAAAGACAAAGCCCTATGGATTTATGGCCTTTTACCCGGGCCCAGGACTTGGAGGGCACTGCATACCTCTTGACCCATTCTATCTTACATGGAAAGCAAGAGAGTATGATTATCATACAAAGCTTATAGAAATTGCCGGGGAAATAAATGATTATATGCCCCAGTTTGTTGTTGAAAATACTATGCAGCTATTAAACACACAAAAGAAGGCTCTAAACGGCTCTAAGGTTCTTCTTCTTGGAGTTGCTTATAAAAAGGATATAGATGATTACAGGGAATCGCCTGTTTTAAAGATAATCGAGCAGTTAGAAAAACAGGGCGCTATTGTTTTGGTTAATGATCCATATGTTAAAACTTTTAAATATAAAGGGGAAGAGGTTAATACAGTAAATCTTGAAGATGAGTTGGATGATGCAGATATTGTAATAGTTACGACGGATCATAGTTGCTATGATTATGAAGATATAGTTAAAAGAGCAAAACTTTTCTATGATACAAGAAACGCTTCGAAGGATGTTGTAAATAACAGGAATAAAATAAATAAATTATAATACTGCAAGTATTAACATCAGGTATGAAACAAAATAGATAGTCAATTATTTTAAGTTTATGTTTAAATATGATAAATTATCAATGTTTTGGTAAAGCAAAGTGCTTTCAGAGTAGTTATATTATAAATTGCAGTTAAATAAATATTATCATTTTTATTAGAAAAGTGGAGGTTATTATGGAAAAGTTAAAGTTTGCAATTATAGGTTGTGGAAGGATTTCAAAATGGCACGTTGATGCAATAGCTCAAAATTCCGAGGAGGCAGTTCTTGTAGCAACCTGTGATATATTAAAGAATAAAGCAATAGAAAAGGCAGAAATTTACAAGAAACATTTTCCAGAATCAGATATTAAAATATATGAAGATTATAAAGATATGCTTGAAAAGGAAGAGATAGATGTTGTAACTATTGCAACTGAAAGTGGATATCATCCAGAAATTGCCATATACGCAATGAATAAAGGAAAGCATGTTATAGTAGAAAAACCTATGGCTCTTTCTACGGATGATGCAGATAATATGATTAAAACAGCAAAAGAAAATAATGTAAAGCTTTGTGTAAGCCATCAAAACAGATTTAACAAATCTATTCAGATGCTGAGAAATGCCTTAGAGGAGGGACGCTTTGGAAAGATAGTCAGTGGAATGGCAAGCATAAGATGGAATAGAAATATGGATTATTACAGGCAGGCACCTTGGAGAGGAACATGGGAACTTGATGGAGGAACATTGATGAATCAGTGCATACATGATATTGACCTTTTGCAGTGGATGATGGGAGGAGAAGTAGATTCAGTTTATGCTCAGACAGGAAGATTTTTAAGGGATATAGAAGCGGAGGATTTTGGAGCTATTATTGTAAGATTTAAAAATGGTTCAATTGGAATAGTAGAAGGAAGTGCCTGCGTATATCCAAAGAACCTCGAGGAAACATTGAGCATATTCGGAGAAAAGGGTACTGCGGTAATAGGAGGACTTGCAGTAAACAGAGTTGAAACTTGGAGGTTTTCTGATGGGAAGGATAGTGAAGAGGAAATATTAAAGCAGCAGGATGCTGATCCTGATACAGTATATGGACATGGACATACTCCTCTTTTTAAGGATATGATAGATGCAATAAAAAATGACAGAGAGCCGCTTATAAATGGACAGGAAGGAAAAAAAGGAATGGAGATAATACTTGCGGCCTATAAATCTCAAAAGACAGGAATGCCTGTAAAATTTCCTTTTGAAAGTTTTTCAACTCTGGATATGAAAGGTGAGGTATTATGATGTATTGTATTTCTGACAGTTCTTCTATTGGCGAGAACGTGAGCTTTGGAAATTTTGTTGTTGTTGAGGATAACGTTGTTATAGGAGATAACTGCATAATAGGCCATAACGTTGTTATACACAGCGGAACAAAAATAGGAAACAACGTAAGAATAGATGATAATACGGTAATAGGCAAAAAACCAATGAGAGCAGTTAATAGCATATTTAAAGATGAAAAGGAACTTGAACCTGCTATGATTTCTGATGGTTGTTTAATTGGAGCAGGAGTTATAATATATTGCGGCTGCAAAATAGGAGAAAAATCCCTAATTGCAGATTTATCAACGATAAGAGAAAATGTTTCAATAGGAAGCAAGACAATAATTGGAAGAGGAGTTGCTGTTGAGAATTTCAGCACAATAGGAAATAACTGCAAGTTAGAAACTAATGTATATATAACGGCATATTCAACTATTGAAGATAATGCTTTTATAGCTCCTGGAGTTGTTACATCAAATGATAATTTTGCTTCAAGAACTAATGAGAGGTTTAAGCACTTTAAAGGGGTTACGGTTAAAAAGGGTGGAAGAATTGGAGCTCAGGCAACAATTCTTCCTGGAAAAGTTATAAACGAAGATGGATTTGTTGCAGCAGGGTCAGTTGTAACAAAGGATGTTGAGAGTGGTAAAATAGTTGCGGGTAATCCTGCTAAATATTTTAAGGATGTACCAAAGGAACAACTTCTTGAAAATCAGTAAGTGAGGTTAGATAGATGAAAATTATAACTATAATAGGTGCAAGGCCTCAGTTTATAAAGGCTGCTGCGGTTTCAAGAAAACTAAGAAAAAGTATGGATGAAATTATAATCCATACAGGACAGCATTACGATGAAAATATGTCGAAGATATTTTTTGAAGAGCTTGAAATACCAAAACCAGATTATAATTTAAATATAGGCTCTGGAAACCATGGATATATGACTGGGAATATGCTCATTAAAATTGAAGAGATACTTTTAAATGAAAAGCCTGATATTGTGCTTGTTTATGGAGATACAAATTCAACAATAGCAGGCGCTCTTTCTGCGAGCAAGCTTTTAATTCCTGTAGCTCATGTTGAAGCAGGTCTTAGAAGTTTTAATATGGCTATGCCAGAAGAGCAGAACAGGATATTAACTGACCACATTTCAAAGATTTTATTTGCTCCAACAAAAACAGCAGTAAATAATCTTTATAACGAGGGAATTAAAAAGGGAGTTGTAAACTCGGGAGATGTTATGTATGATGCAGTGCTTTTTTTTAAAGAGCTTGCATCAGTAAAGAGCTCTATTTTAGATAGACTGGGATTAAACTATGGAGATTATATTTTATCTACAATTCACAGAGCAGAGAATACAAACAGTAAAGAAAGATTAAAAAATATAATCGAAGCTTTAAGCGAATCAGAGGAAAATATTATTTTACCTCTTCATCCAAGGACAAAAAAGTTCATAGATGAGTACGGATTTAAATTCAGAGAAAACATAAAAATAATAGAACCTGTTGGATACCTTGATATGATTATGCTTGAGAGCAGTTGCAGCAAGATTGTAACAGACAGCGGTGGGGTTCAAAAGGAAGCTTTTTTCATGGCAAAACCCTGTATAACTTTAAGGGATGAAACAGAATGGGTAGAAACTGTAGATAATGGATGGAATATAATAACAGGATGCGATAAGGAAAAAATAATAAAAGCTATTAAGTATTTTAAGCCTGAACGAGAGAGAGAAAATCATTTCGGGGATGGCAATGCAGCAAATAAAATTGTAGAGGTTTTAAAAGGGGGATTTTAAGTTGAACATTTTATTTTTAACACAGTATTTTCCTCCAGAGGTCGGTGCGCCTCAAAACAGAATCTTCGAATTTGCTAAAAGATTGAAGGATAATGGTCATGATATTACAGTTTTAACGGCTATGCCAAATTATCCTAAGGGAGAAATATATGATGGATATAAAGGCAAAAGATTTTTAATAGAGGATATGGATGGAATAGAGGTCATTAGAACTAGTATATATGCAACAAAGAGCAAGGGGTTTGTAAAGAGGCTTTTAAACTATTTTTCCTTTACTTTTTCATCGGTATTTCAGGGATTAAAGCATATTAAAAAGCCTATAGATGTTGTAATAACAGAGTCCCCTCCTCTTTTTTTGGGTTGGTCCGGATATGTTATATCAAAAAGGCTTAAGGCAAAATATGTGTTTAATATTTCTGATCTTTGGCCTGAATCTGCGGTAAAGCTTGGAGTCCTACATAATAAGCTTTTTATAGCCCTTTCAACCTATCTTGAAGAGTTTTGTTATAGAAAGGCAGATATAATAACAGGACAAACAAGGGGAATAGTAGATAATATATCATCAAGAGGATTTAAGGATAAGACATACCTTGTAACTAATGGAGTTGATACTAAGTTTTTTGGCAAGGATAAGGCAAACTTAGAGTTCATCAGGGAAAACAATCTTGAAGGGAAGTTCATTGTAGGATATGCAGGAATTCATGGTATAGCACAGGGACTTGAGGTAATAGTTAAGGCAGCAGATATACTAAAAAGTTATAAAGATATAGTTTTTGTATTTGTAGGTGATGGACCGGAAAAACAGAAACTTATAAATATGAAGGAAGATTTAAATTTAAAAAATGTATTATTTCTTCCTGTTCAGCCAAAGAAGAATATGCCTGGTATTGTTGCCTGCTTTGATTGTGCAATTGTTCCTCTTAAAAAACTAGATTTATTTAAAGGGGCACTTCCTTCTAAAATGTTTGAAACCCTTGCATCTAAAGTTCCTATAGTTCTTTCAGTTGAAGGTGAAGCAAAAGAATTTATAGAAAACGCCAATGGAGGAATATGTGTTGAACCAGAAAATGAAAAAGAAATAGCACAGGCAGTTTTAAAACTTTATAATGAACCTGAACTTAAAAAGAAACTTGGAGAAAATGGAAGAAAATATATAGAAGAAAATTATGATAGGGATAAGATAACAAGAAAATTTGAAGATATATTAAAAAAGCATGGAAAGTAAAGCTTACATCATAAGGAGGTTTATAAATGGCACAAAGGGTATGCCACATAACGACAGCACACATAGCAGAGGATGTAAGGATTTTTCATAAGGAATGTAAGACCCTTGCTCAAAACGGCTATGAAGTTTATATTGTTGCAAATTATGATAGAGAAACTTTAAAGGATGGAGTGCATATACTTCCTCTTCCTCAAAACAATAATAGATTTTATAGATTTTTTATAAAACCATTTACAGCAATGAAAATAGCACTTAAAACAAAGTCTAGTATATATCATTTTCATGACCCAGAGCTTATTTTAATAGGCAGGATTTTGAGATTGCTTGGCAAAAAGGTAATATATGATGTTCATGAGGATTATGCAAAAAGTATAATGACAAGAGAGTGGGTAAAACCCTATTTAAAAAGGATTATATCTAAAACCTTTAACAGGTTTGAAAAAAATTCAGTAAAATATTTTGAAAGAGTTATTTCTGCAAGACCTGATATATCAGAGAATTTTCCAAAGAACAAAACTACAACAGTTAGAAACATGGCAATATTAAAACTTATTGATGAGGTTAAGCCTGCTGACATTAAAAAGGATAAGATGGTACTAATTTATGCAGGGGGTATAAATAAAATAAGGGGAATTAAGGAGATAATTGAGGCTATAGGTTTTTTAAAGGGAGAAGTAGAGTTTTGGCTTTTAGGAAAGTGGGATAGTCAGAGTTTTAAGGATGAATGTGAAAAGCTTGAGGGATGGAAATACACGAAGGATTTTGGATTTTTAGATCTTAAAAGCGCCTATTCCTATATGAAAAGGGCTGACATTGGAATAGTTAATTTTCTTCCAGCACCTAATCACAATACAACACAACCTAATAAACCCTTTGAATACATGACTTGCAACCTTCCTATGATAATGTCAAACTTTGAATATTGGCAAAAACTATTTGATGGTTGTGCATTATTTGTAAATCCTATGGATCCTTTAGATATTTCAAAAAAGATTAAAATGCTTTTAGATGATGAAAATTTAAGAAATGAGCTTGGTAAAAAAGGAAGAGTTTGTGTTGAAGAAAATTATTCCTGGGAAGCAGAAAGCAAAGTGCTTCTTAAAGTTTATGAGGAAATACTAAATAAATAGAACCGGAGGGTATCATGTCTGAGATAAAAAAAGTTGCAAAATACAGCATATTAGTTACTATTCTTCTGACGATAAGCAAACTTGTCGGATTTATAAGGGAATTTTTAATAGCAGCAAAGTTTGGGGCTACGAGGGAATCGGATATTTTTAAAATAGCTTCAACAATGCCGACGGTTCTTTTTAGCTGTATAGCAGCGGCACTTGTAACTGCTTTTATACCGGTTTTTGCAGGTATAAAGAGAGATAGTGATAGAGCGAATGATTTTTTTAACAATATACTTAATATAATACTTTTAATTTGTATTATTCTCTCGATAATAGGTATAGTGTTTTCGCCCCAGCTTACATATATGTTTGCAAGCGGATTTAAGGGCAGAGATTTTGACACTACTGTTTATATGACAAGAATTCTTATGCCTTCAATAATATTTCTTGGAATAAGCGGTCTTTATACTGGTTATCTTCAATCCTATGATATATTTATTCAGCCAACAATTGCATCAATTGTTGCTAACTTTGTAATTATTGCAGGCATATTATTCTTTTACAAGTATGGTATTATATCAGCAATAATTGCAACTTTTTTTGGTGCTGTAGCCCAGGCATATACTCAAAGACCTTACATGAAAGGATATAAATACAAATTTTATATAAATTTTAAAGATATTAATGTTCAAAGGATATTGAAACTTGCAGTTCCAACTATTATAAGTACGGCTGTTTCTCAAATAAATCTTATGGTAGGAAGAAATTTTGCATCAAATCTTGTTGCAGGAAGTATTTCTGTATATGATTATTCCTATAAAATAAACAGCATAATAAACCTTGTTTTTATAACTTCTATTACAACGGTACTTTATCCAAGCCTTACAGAAAAATATGCAACAGGAAAATTTGATGAATTTAAGGATATGATTTTAAAATCAATAAACCTTATATTAATAGTTGCTATTCCTTTTATACTTGGAGTATATGCGCTTAGCACTCCTGTTGTTATGTTGCTTTTAGAGCATGGGAAATTTGATAGAAATGCTACTTTAACTACATCTATGTGCCTTAAGTTTATATCTTTTTCTGCTCTTGGATATTCACTTATTGATATATTCAGCAGAATATTTTATTCAGCAAAGGACACAGTAACTCCTATGATTAATGGATTTATAAATGTGGGAATAAATGTATTATTAATATTTTTGCTTGTTCCTAGATTTAAAATTAGCGGACTAGCTCTATCCACAACTCTTTCAACCCTCATTATTTCAACAGTAATGTTCATAGAGATTATAAGAAAGATAAAATACAAGAATTACTTTAAAAATATAATTACTTTATTTAAAACGCTTTTATCAGGGATAATAATGGCTATAATCGTAGGTTTAGTGTATAGATATATGGATAATCTAATAATAGGTGGAACTTTAATATTAACTTTAAAAATAGCAGTATCCACTGTTATTGGAGCTATTGTTTACTGTGTAATGCTTAACTTATTAAAAGTTGAAGAGTTTAAGCTATTAATAAGTATATTTAAAAGAAAGAAAATAGGAGAGTGAAGAAGTTGAACTCTAATTCAAAAAAAAGGGTAACAGAATATATAATAATAACTGTCCTTTTGCTTATAGTATCTTTAATTTATAAAGCTGATTTTGTTAGAAAGGATATAGAAAGAAAAACGTTAGAGCAGTCGAGCAAAAAAACTGTTGTAACGCTTTTTACAAGAGAAAGTTCTGATAGTATAAAGCTTAGCGAAGATATAAAAAAATTTAACATAGAAAATAAGGATATTTATATAGATTATCAATATTACGGTGATGAGTATAACAATCTTTTAAGGATGTCGTTGCAATCAAAGGACAGACCAGATATATTTCAGCTTGGTTTTTATGATATAGTTGATAAAGAAAAGGTGTATACATTAGAAGAAATCGGAACTGATACAAATGGAATAGAGTCTAAAAGGATTTTTACCTATAAAGGTAGACCAATAGGTATTAAGGTTTCCGGTGGTACTGTGAAAATTGCATATAATAAGGATATTTTCAAAAAAAGTGGACTTA
This sequence comes from Caloramator sp., assembly GCA_026417075.1. Lineage (GTDB taxonomy): Bacteria > Bacillota > Clostridia > Clostridiales > Caloramatoraceae > Caloramator_B. The sequence continues at coordinate 7,275 of JAOADY010000140.1, read as the reverse complement.
ACTCTGAAAATCCTCCTAAAACCTTTGGAGAACTTTTAGACTATGCAAGAAAAATAAAACAAAAAAATCCTGATATAATACCCTTTGAATTTCCTGCATCAAGCTTTGGAGATTTAAAAATATCAATTGGGCAGCCAAGCGTTTCAAAGGGAGATATATATACATCCTTTTGGGATTATAAAAATGGAGAATACAATTTTAATTATGCAAAGGATATCATAAAAAAATATAATGAGCTTTACAAGGAAGGATTAATACCTGAAGACTTTAATAAGAAGAATATTAAAAAAGTAAGAGAAGATTTCATAAATCAAAAAGCTGCCATGATAATAAGTATAAGCGACGATAAAAAATACTTTGAAGATAGTAATTTAAACTTTGATGTTGGAATTGCTAATCTTCCAAAATTTTATGGACAATTAAACAGTAAGTATTATTATGCAAATATCAACGTTCTTGTAATGTATAAGAATGATAATGACTATGATAAAGTTAAAAAGGTTTATAAATGGCTTTATGATGAGTATGATAAATTAAACAATGAAAAAAAGAGTTTAAAAGATTATAAATATGCTGAATACAATAATGTTACTTATTTTGATTTTGAGGGGAATGACCCGACAGGATGTTTTGATGTAAATTTTTCAAAGGTAAATGATTTGATATATAAGGGAATTAAAGGAGAGGAGAAAATTAATAATGTAACTAAAAGTCTAAACAGCTATTTTAATGAGTTAAAAGATACAAAGATAAAACAAGAACCTGATTTTTTAAAAGACTATATAAGCAGGTAAGGAGTAAAAAATGGAAAGATATAGTTTAACAAAGAGAGATTATATAGTTATATTATTTATTATTGTGTTATCTTTTATGGTTTCAATTTTAAATTATAAAGAGCTTGGAATTAAAGATACAGGTATGCTTTTTGCTGCAACCTTTGCCCTATTGGCAGAAGTATATCTTTTAATTAAAGATATTAATTTTTCAATAATTTTGTTTATACTTTCTTTTCCTTTTCTTGTAACAGCAAGAAAAGCAGTGTATTTTGATTTGTTTATCTTTAAAGTAACCTATGAAACAATATATATTACTATTTTATTTATATTTTGTTTTAGAGATATCAAAAGTTTTATACTGGAAATATATTACAAGCAGCAGGATAAGCTGAATTATATTGCATATATTTGTATCTTTGTTATATTTTCATTAAACAGCGCTATTTTCTCAGATAACATTAAAAGAAGTTTTGCAAGTACTTATATAGCGGTAGTTATTCCAGTTATGTTTGCTTTATCATTATATGTGAGGTTTAAAGATAAAAACTTTAAGTATATTATTTATGCAATTATAATGCAGTGTGATTTAAGTTGTATCTATGGTGTAATTCAAATTATATTAAACAGAATAACACCTTTTACAATAGTTGAAAAGAGGCTTAATATTACCTTTGGATATCATAATGTTAATATTTTTGCAGGAATAGTTATACTTATATTGCCATTTATTTTAAATGAAATTTTATATGAAAAAAATAATAAAAAAATATTGAGATTTTTGATTATATCATTATTTTTATGTAGTGGAGCACTTTTTATAACCTTTACAAGAGGAGCTTGGATTGCCTTTTTCTTATCAGTTTTAATAATTCTTATAAGTAAAAAGTATAAAAAATTATTTTATGCTCTAATAGCTTTATGTATAGCTTTTATAAGACCTGCTATGACGTTTATTTTAAAGCGAGGAACCAATATGGATTTACTCATGAATGAATCTAGCATAGCAAGGCTTCAATCCCTTTATACCAGCCTATTTATAATGATAAGATATCCCTTTGGAATAGGAGGGGGGAACTTTGCTGATGTTTATAAAAAAAGTCTTATAGAAGGATACTATATTATGCCAAAAGGTTTAAGAGATAATATAACTGTTGCTTCTTACAATCTTGAAGCAGCACATAATCTTTGGCTTCAAATAGCTACTGAATTTGGAATAATAAGTGCAGCAGTATTTTTTATAATAATTTTAAACAGATTTATCTATGCTGTTAAAAACTTCAAATACTGCAGGGCAGAGGTTGCTTGTATCATATCATACTTGATTTTTTCCGTTTTAACAGGGGTAGAGTTTGAACATAAAGGAATAATTACTATGACATTACTTATATGGATAGTATTTATGATAATTGAGTTTAAAAGAAATCAAATAAAAATTGAGTAAAGGTGGTGAAAAGGTGGTAATATGTTTTTTGGCTAATGCTTCCCTTAGCCATACAAAAAAATGGGCACAGCAAATGGCAAAAATGGGACATGAGGTACATATAATATCCCACAGCGACGCTGTGATTGATGGGGTTTATGTACATTATGTGAATTACAGTCTTAAAAATTATTTTAAAACGTATAAAAAAGTTCATAATCTTATAAGAAGAATCAATCCTGATATACTTCATGCCCATCAGGCGAATACTTGCGGACTTTATGCAGCAACTATGAAAGGATATGATTTTATATTATCAACATGGGGTTCTGACATACTGATAGCTCCTGAAAAATCTTTTATATTAAAGATGATAACAAAGTACGTTCTTAAGAAGGCAGCTTATATAACATCAGATTCCTATTATATGAGTCAAAAGATTATAAAGCTTGGTGGAGATAAAAATAAGGTTTTTACTTTTCCTATGGGCGTTGAAGATGAACTTTTAAAATATTTTCATGAGTTTAAAAATGATGGCGGTTTAAATTTCATAAGCAATAGAAGGCTTGAAAAACTTTATAACATAGATGTAATAATTGATGGTTTTTACAGAGCCTTTTCTAAAAACAAAAGCATAAATCTTAACATAGCAGCAGATGGGAGCGAAATGGAAAGACTAAAAAGCAAGGTTAAAGAGTATGGAATAGAGGATAATGTTAAATTTATAGGGAGGTATAGCCCTGAGGATATAGGAAAGCTTCTTTACACAAACGATGTATTTATTTCGATACCTTCATCGGATTCTACTTCTGTAAGTTTACTTGAGGCTATGTGTTGCGGACTTTTCCCGATAGTTTCAGACCTTCCTGCAAATAAAGAATGGGTTAAGGATAGAGAAAACGGATACATAATAAATGAAATAAATAGTGAAAAAATAAAAGAGGCAATCTTATGGTGCTGCAAAAATAAAGAAAAAATAAAAAAAGCTTCAAAGGTCAACAGAAAAATAATTGAAGATAAGGCGCTTTGGAGCAATAATATTAAAATGGTAGAAGAGATTTACCAAAAAATGATTAATAGGGGATAGTTGGAGGGTCGTATGTTTTTAAAAAGATTATTTAATATAATTATGTATTCTTTTATTTTGATTGTTCCTATAATGCCCCTTAAGATAAAGGTAAAATATTTTCCTATGTCTGCTGATTTTATTTTAGGTGGACTTGCAATATTTGTTGGGGCTTTATATTGTATCAGACTTTTTTATATTAAAGATAAGGACTTTTTTGATGCAATTTTTAGTAAAAGGATTAAGCTATTAAATACATTTATTTTATTTTTTATTCTTCTAAGCCTTATATCTGTAAGCTATTCTGTAAATAAAACAGCTACAATATCTGAGACCTTTAGATTTTTAGAATATGTTTTACTTTTTTATCTTATAATTATAATGGCCGATAATAGATTTATTAAGGTTTCATTTTTACTTTTCTTTTTATCTATGATACTTGCAAATTTTTATGGAGTCATGCAGTTTGCACTAAATCTTTCAAATTTCAGGGATGCCGGTGCAGTTTATCCACTTGGTAGAGGGAGAGTTTTTGCTACCTTTGAAAATCCTAATTATTGGGGATGTGCGGTTAATTCAGTTATATTTATTCCAATAATAGACATGATTGAAGGTAAAAGGTTTAAGATTTTATATAACATATTTCTTTTTGTTCTTTTTGCTTTTAATCTTTTAATGAGTTTTACAAGAGGCTCATGGGTAGGATTTGGATTAGGACTTTTACTCTTGTTTTTTATAAGATATAAAAAGGGACTTATATCTCTTCCTTTTATTTTTGGAGGCTCCCTTTTAGTTCCATATATAAGAAACAGGATACTTTCTATTTTCAGTTTTTCAAATCTTACTAATAATGAAAGGTTGAAGCTTTGGAAAACAGGTATTATAATGTTTAAGGAACATTTTTGGACTGGGGTTGGAAACGGCAACTATCTTTACAGGTACACAGAGTATGTGAAAAGATATAAAGAATTATACCTTGGAAGGTGGAAATTTAGCGTTCATAATTCCTACATAAAGATGTTTGCAGAGCTTGGAATATTTGGGGGACTTATATTTATTGGAATTTATATTATGTTATTTTATATTGTATATGATGTTTATAAAAACAGTAAAAAATATAATCTTTATGCATTAGCTTTTTTATGCTTTGGAGCATCATATATTTTCCAAAATTTCTTTAACAATTTGATGTTTATACCTCAGCTTAATGTATTTGTATGGATAATAATTGCTTTATTATATAAAGGTAATTTTTTAGAAGAACAGGAGGATAAAAAATGAACAATTTAGTTGAAAAAATAGAGGGCAGATATAAAAATGTGGCGGTGTTTGGACAGGGATTTGTAGGACTTCCTCTCTCGCTTAGTTTTTCTTTTAGAGGATGTAACGTCTATGGAGTAGATGTTATAAAGGAACTTGTTGATGATATAAACAATGGAATAACATATCATACCGAAAGCTTTGAAGGAAAAACTATTCAAGAAATTTTAAGGGAGGAGCTTGATAGTAAAAGATACAGAGCAACAGCTGATATGGAACTTGCCCTTAAAGAGTGCAATAATATAATCGTAACAGTTGGTATTCCAATAAGAAACGGAAAACATGACATTAAGGATCTTTTAGATTGCTGCACAGTTATAGGTAAAAACCTTAAAAAGGGAGATCTTGTGGTTATAAGGAGTACAGTAATCCCAGGAACAACTGAAGAAAGAATACTTCCGATATTAGAAAAAGAATCTGGCCTTAAGGCAGGAGTTGATTTTTATCTTGCCTATTCTTCAGAAAGGATTGCTGAAGGTCATGCTTTTGAAGAATTTGCATATATGCCAACGATTGTTGCAGGTATAAATGAAGAAAGTGCAAATAAAGCAAAGGAACTTTTATCGATAGTTTGCAAGGTTGATGTTATAATTGCAAGCAATATAAAGATAGTAGAAACATCAAAGGTCTTTGAAAACGTGCAAAGAGATGTAAATATAGCGATGGTACAGGAATTTGCAAGGTTTACTGAAGCACTTGGAATAGATATATTTGAAGTTGTTAAGGTAGCTAACACTCACAAAAGAGTAAAACTTCTAACACCAGGTCCTGGAGTTGGAGGATACTGCATTCCTAACGCATACCATTATTTAGAGCCTAAAGCTGAAGAGCTTGGTGTAAGATTGGATTTATTAAGACTTTCAAGACAAAAAAATGCTAACCTTCCTGAAATAATGGTAACTATGCTTGAAGAAAAACTAAAGAGCATTGGAAAAGATTTAAAGAGCAGCAACATTGGAGTTCTTGGAATTGCAATGAAGGATTATTCTAATGACGATAGGATAAGTCCTCCTATTGAGATTGTAAATATATTACAAAACAGAGGAGCAAAGGTTTTTGCCTATGATCCTGTTGTGCCGACAGTTTATGATTTTAAAGTTAAAAAACTTGATGATGCTGTAAAAAACATGGATGCAGTTATGATTCTTGCAAAACAAAAGGAATTTGATGAAATAGGTTTAGATTATCTTTTAAATAATTTGAAAAATGGTGCAGTTATATTCGATACAAAGAGTTTATTCGTAAAATATAAAAATGAGCTTATAGAAAAAGGAATACACGTTATGTCAATATAAAACCTTCAAAGGGAAGGAGAATTAATTTGAAAAGTTTTTTTAAAGGGCTACTATATCTATGGGTTGTGGTAAAAATAGGAATATTAAGAATAAGGGCTAAAATATCAGGAGACTATATTATAAATAGATATATAGAACATTGCGATGAGAGAGAAATTAAAATTATACTTAAGATTCTTGGTGCAAAGATTGAAAACTCATCGAATATAAGACCAGGGTTGGTACTTGACAATACTTATTTTAATTATAAAAATCTTATAATAGAGGATAACTGCTTTATAGGAAGAAAAGTTTTTTTTGATATGGCAGATTGCATAACTATAAAAAAAGATGCAGTATTATCCGAGGGTGTAAGTATTTTAACTCATCAAGATGTTGGAAATAGAATGATGAATAAGTATTACAAAAGAAAGGTTGCTCCAGTTATATTGGAAGAAGGATGCTGGATTGGAGCCAATGCAACAATACTTTGCGGAGTTAGAATAGGTAAATGCTCTGTTGTTGCGGCGGGCTCGGTTGTAAATCGTGATGTTCCAGATTACACAGTAGTTGGAGGAGTACCTGCAAAATTTATTAAAGAATTAAAATAAAGGAGGAGCCCATGGAAGGCGATGTATTAAGAGAAATAGAATGCAGTTTAAATAATAAAAAAATACAATTTGCCTTAAAAAGGTTATTTGATATAATTATTTCGTTAATTTTGCTTATAATTTTAAGCCCTCTTTTTCTTTTTATATCTATATGGATAAAAATAGATTCCGAAGGAGAGGCAATTTTTAAACAAATAAGAATAGGAATAAAGGGCAAGCCCTTTACAATATATAAATTTAGAACTATGGTTAAAAATGCAGATAAAATGTTTAATAAAAAGGTAGATAAAGAAAATCTAAAAAGTTTTGTTTTTCAGGAAAAAGATGATCCGAGAATAACAAAATCAGGAAGATTTCTCAGAAAAACAAGTCTTGATGAACTTCCACAGCTTATTAATATATTAAAGGGAGATATGAGCCTTATAGGTCCAAGACCTGAGATACCAGATATTGCAAATTTGTATGGCGATTATGAAAAAATAAGGCTTCTTGTAAAACCGGGCGTTTCTGGTCTAGCTCAGGTTAACGGAAGAGGAGAGTTAGATATTGGACAGACTATTGAATACGATGTAAAATATGTAAAAAATTTTTCTCTTTGGCTTGATTTTAAAATATTCTTTAAAACTTTTAAAGTCGTTTTTATGAGGGAAGGAGCCTATTAAGGCTCCTCAGATTGTTGATAAACCCCTTGGTTTCAAAAATCAAGGGATTTATTTATGCGATAGCATATAAATTTTCAAAATAAATTTCTAATTTTAATATAAATATTTTATTAATATTCCTAAAAAATAAAAGGGATAGTACCCTT
>JAOADY010000070.1 GCA_026417075.1 Caloramator sp. | reverse complement strand
GTAGGTGCCTTCGGCATGCCTATTTTTTATAAATTTCCTATTTATTAAAAACTATTTTTTAGAATTTAGTAAAAACCTAAGTAATTTTGAGTAATTATACGTCTAGCTACGCTATTTTTTCATATTTACTTAACACAATCTAATATTAATTTTAGTTTATACTTTGAATTTTAAATTAAAGTAAAAAACTCCTGCAAATAACATAAGTATTATTTGCAGGAGTCATCAGCTTAAAGCATTTACGGCGAACTCCATCACCAAAATTACTATATTAATATATCATATAATATCTTATTTTACAAGAAATGATAAGCTATATTCTATTCTTTTTCATTATATCATTTTCAAAGAATATGCTGTCTACTACTTTTTTTAAAAGTTTGTCATAAACTACTATATTTATTCCATCAGAAAGATTAGCATATTCTTTATCTTCAATCATTATGCTTGGTATATTCTTATCATCGCTGCAGGTTTTAATTTTTATTTGAGCGTTATCTAAGGTTAAATCCTTTGCTATTTTTTCTTTGCTGATATTTTCAGTTATGCTGTTATTATTTACAACAGCGATATAATTATAGTTTTCTTTTAAATTAAGGCCTATGCTTTTTAAGGAATCCTCAATATTTAAAGGTTTATAATCTCTGCAGCTTATTATTACAGCATAGTTATTATTATTTAAAAGCTCAATATATCTTTTTATATCAGTTTCCTTTCTTAATTCAATAGAAGCTCTTACCTGATTATAATATTCGTAGTCTTTATTCCACTGCTTATAATTTTTATCATCTCTATGATCCTTTAAATCATAGTTCTCTTTTAAATGCTTTCCTAAATGAAGAGAAACTTTATCTGCACCATATATATTAACATGGCCTCCATTAGCCATATCATTTTTAAAATCAAATCCTATTTCATCTAATATATTATTATAATTTATAAATGGAATACCCTTTTCCTTTGCTATCTTATCAACCATATTAAACATTTCTGCAGGTTTTTCATGCCAAATCAGCGTCCCGTTTGTAATATTATAATCATAGGGTGCATTAATAAAAACTAATTTAAAACCCTTCTTATTTGATAGCTCTATAATTTTATATAAATACTTATAAGATTTTGGCGGGAGATTAGAAAGTTCTGTAGTTTGTGAATTCCATGTGTTATCCTTTCCGTAAACTATATGTTCCGCATCAAATCCCTTTGCATAGTATGTTTTATTTAAATCGGGGTAAAAATCCTGTTCCGTAAGTTCCTTCCACCTGCTGTGATATTTTATAATTCTAAAAACATAACTTATCCAGTGAGGTCTTGGAGTACAATTTAAAATAGCTTCATACTTGTTTATAGAAGGTCTCATATTATCAAGAACATATCTAATATATCCCTCTTCTCCAAAGTTACGAATAAGTCCTAAATAATACAAGTCAACGACTACTATTGGATTTTTCTGCTTTTTTAAAACCTCTTTTAAAAGATAATATGTTACGTCTATAGGTTGTCCTCCTGTAGCATAGTTAAAACTTGTTATTCCGTATTCATTCCATAAAACATTTGGGTTAATAGTTCCATTCATGTGGCTTGAACCCATTAAAACAACATCATACTGCTCCTTTGAAGCATAAAGCCCTTGATACAGTTTTGCTCCATGGTCAGTCTTTATCGTAAATACTGAACCTAAAAAATATACAAGAGTGAGTAAAATTATAGAAAAAACAGATGCTTTATAAAAGGCTTTTTTAATCACTTATTTTCCTCCTAAAACTGAGAATATATAAACTGCTTAGCGCTATAGGCAGGTCCATATATCCCAAAGATTAATATAACTATAATAGCTGCAAAATAAACAGCCCATCTGAATACACTGCTTTGTTTTGAAAGTTCAATGCGAAGACTTTTATTCCTCTGCATTATATTAATAACTATAATTGCCGCTATCCCAATCAGAGCAATGAAAAAATCTTTAGAATCTAATCCTAATTTATATATATCCCCATTTACAAATACAAAGGGGTTAAAATAATTCATATTCTTTATGATTATTTTTGCACTTGTAAAGGAATCTGCCTTAAAAAATATCCATGCAAAATCAACTAAAATAAAGGTAACAATAATTTGAAAGAATTTATAACTAAAAGTATCTGTATTTATGTTGAATTTTTTAATAATGCCTTTTTTAAAGGGTTTAAAAAGATCTGAAAGTATTAAATAAGTCCCGTGAAGAGCTCCCCATATTATAAAGTTAACAGCAGCTCCGTGCCAAAGCCCGCTGACTAAAAATACAATCATTATATTTATATAACTTCTAAGTTTTCTGCATCTGCTTCCTCCTAAGGGAATATATAGATAGTCCCTGAACCAAGTGCTTAGAGAAATGTGCCATCTTCTCCAAAATTCCTTTATTGATTTAGAAAAATACGGTCTTTCAAAGTTTTTATAAAGCCTTATTCCTAAAATCTGTGCTATTCCCCTTGCAATATCGGAATATCCGCAAAAGTCGCAATATATCTGAAAGGCAAAAAATATATTGGCAGTAATTATTTCAAATCCTTTATATTTAGAAGGATCGCTATATACAGTATTAACTAAAATGGCTAATCTGTCTGCAACAAAAAGCTTTTGAAAAAATCCCCAAAGCATAAGAAGCAAACCGTTTTTTATTCTATCGTAGTCAAAGGAATAAATTTCATCGAATTGATGAAGAAGATGCTTCGATTTTCCTATAGGACCTGCTATAACCTGTGGAAAGAAAGATACAAACAAAGCATACTTTGCTAAATTCCTTTGAACTTTAACATCCTTTCTATACACATCAACGGTATAGCTTAAGGCTTGGAATGTATAAAAGGAAATACCAAGGGGAAGAAGATAGTTAAATTTAGGAGTATTTAATGAGATATTAAAATTAGATAGAAACTTTTGAATAAGACTATTAAAAAAATTGCTATATTTAAAAACAAACAATATTCCTAAGTTGATTGCAAAACTTAAAAAAACCCATGTCTTTTTTAATTTTATTGACTTTTTCTTATCTTTAATGTTATCTGCTTTTTCAATTAAAATACCGCTTAAATATGTAACTAATGTAGAAATGACTAAAAATATAGTATATTTTACGCTGTAACTCATATAAAAAATATAACTTGAAATAAGAAGCCAAACCCACCTTATTCTTTTAGGAATAATAAAATATACAAAAACAACAAAAGGAAAAAAAACAGCAAAATCTACCGAATTAAAAAGCAAGTAAAAATCCCCCCCAAATAATTAATTTAATACTTTATAACTTAATAAAAAATTTATAACACTAATGAAATTATATATCTATTATTAATCAAAATCAATTATAGAAGGTTTTAAGTGTTTTTCTTGAATAGTTAAATAAATTTATTCATCAAATTTTAATCTCATAACATTTACTATATGTTTCTTTGCCGTAAAATTCATATCGACTTCTTTAATCTTTTTATATCCTAATTTAGCCCAAAACTTTATACCTTTATAGTTTTCTGTTACTACACCTATTCTAAAAGACTTTGCTCCTAAATCAGATGCCCATTTTTTCAATGCTTCATGTACAACTCTTCCCAAGCCGTTACCTCTTTCATCTATTTCAATCAGCATTAATCCAATTATCCACTCGCCAGCATCAGGAAAATCCTTTACAACATCAACTATACCTACTAACTTATTATCATATCTAAATATCCCCAAAACATATTTATCCTCATAATCTTTATTTGGAGGCAAATCCATAAATATTTCATCCACATCTTTTTTAGATGGCAATACTCCTTCGACTAAAAGATAATAATCAGAACATTTCTCACATAATTTTTCAACAATATTGCAATCATCAAGACAAAGAGACTCAATCCTGTATCCGTTCGTTAGATTAATATTAATAGTATTCATTATATACTCTCCTGTCTACTAATTAATCTACAATATTCTGCTGTTATTACTTTAGTATAACATAATAGTCAGCCATTAAATAATGAATTCACTACAATTTTATCACGATAAAATGATTCAAATATTTTATTATCACATCAAAAAATAAAACAAATATTTATTTAATTTACTTTTTTTGATTTATCGAATAATATATTAGTTATGTTTTTCCAATTTATATTCAATAAATATAACCAATCATTAAGTATTTGTAACAATACTTTAGTATTTATGTTTTTTGTCGAAAAAAATCCTGTAGTGCGCTTTACTATGTTAACATCAGAAAAACTAAAAGCATGGGGGTATACTCAATGAAAACATTACAGTCTAATGCTTTTAAAAAAAGCAAGTTAAGAAACAAGTTATGCACATATTTAGTTTTAATCGCATTAATACCATCAATAATTTCTTTATCTATTACTTTATACAGTAGCAAAAAACTCGTAGAAGCAAAAGTAAATAATTTAACAAAACAAGTATCCACTGAAAAAATAACCATCATAGATAATCTTTTAGAAACAGCAAAAACAAGTATAGATAGCTTTACCAAAGATAGTTTAGTATTATCGGGTAATAAAGATAGTATTTTATTAGCAGCTTCACATCATAAATCATCAAATCCTAATTTTTTTCAATATTATATTGGAAAAGAAAACAAAGAATTTTTTATATATCCACAAAGAGAAATGGCAAAAAACTATGATCCAACGCAACGAAGCTGGTATAAAAGTGCAATTAATAGTTTGGGAAATGTAATTATAACAGAACCTTATAAATCATCATCAACCGGTCTTATGATGGTTACTGTTGCAAAAGCATTTAAATTGAATGATGGAACCACAGCAGTAGCTGGTATAGATATAACACTAGAAGCACTTATTGACAATATATCAAAAACAAAAATTGGTAATAATGGATATGCATCTTTGATAATAGGAAATGGAACTATTATTGCTCACCCAGATAAGCAAATGATTATGGCTAATATTGCTGAAAAGTTTGCTTTCGGAAAAGAAATTATTTCTAGAAAAACCGGAAATTTAGAATATAATTTTAATGGTGAAAATAAAATAATGGGCTTTGAACATTCAAAGTATACTGACTGGATAATAATATCAACAATTAACCAAAGTGAATACGAAAAGGAATTACATAAAAGCATTATCATATCAATAATAGTTCTTTTAATAGTTCTAACTTTAGTTATATGTTTTGGATTCTATATTTCAAATAATATAACCAATCCATTAGTTGAAATATCAAAATTAATGAAACAAGCTGAAGCAGGTGATTATTCGATTGATATAAAAGTTACACATAATGATGAAATAGGTCAAATACAAGAAAGTTTTAAAAATATGATTTCTGCTCAAAAAAATATTATTAAAAGTATTTTAGAAAATTCAAAACAAATAATGATGCATTCTCAAAACCTTTCTGCTATATCTGAAGAAATGGCCTCTTCATCTCAGGAATTTGTAAGAGCAATGGATCAAGTATCTGAAGGAGCAACTTCTCAAGCTAGTCATCTTGAGGATATATCAACACAAATTTATAATTTGGATAAAAATATAGAAAATGTTTATAATCAGCTTAAAAACGTCAAATCAGAATCCGACAACACAATAGGCAGGGCAAACGTTGGTAAGAAAGAAATGGATAATTTAATTAAATCAATAGAAGATATAAAAAATTCCTTTGAAACTGTATCAAATAAAATACTTACATTGACATCTTCTGTTAATGAAATAAATAATATAACTAATGTCATAAATGCAATATCAGAACAAACTAATCTCTTGGCATTAAATGCAGCTATAGAAGCAGCACGTGCTGGAGAATCTGGAAGAGGCTTTGCTGTTGTTGCTGAAGAAGTTAGAAAACTTGCTGAGAGTTCTAAAAAGTCTACAAATGAAATAATAGAACTTATAAATTCTATTAAAAATGATACAGATGAAGTTATAGAAACTTCTAATGCTGTTGATAAATCTATAAAAGCTCAATCAAACGCCGTTGATAAGACAGTTGAATCCTTTGCTAATATACTAAATTCCATTAAAAATATATCGCCTTTATTATATAAAACCTACGATGGAATAAACGAAATAGTTAAATCTAAGGAGGAAGTTTTAAGAAGAGTTGAGGGAATAAGAGCTGTTATTGATGAAAATACTGCCGCAACTGAAGAAGTTACAGCTTCTTCCCATCAATTATCAGCTTCATCAGAAGAAGTTGCATCATCTTCACAAGTGTTAAATTCTATGGCAACTGATTTGGATAATTTGGCTAATAAATTTAAAATCAATTAATTCTTTATTTGATATGTAACTCAATTAATCTTATTTTAAAACCAAAAAACTACTTATTCTCTTATTCCTCCTATAATATTCAATACTACAAAATTTATTACCCTATTTACTATTTAACTATCTTATATTTTTTACTACTCCCTTACCCCTAAAAATTAAAATAGCTCCCCTTTTTAATAGGGAGCTATTTTAATTACTACTCTAAACCTTCTTTAACTCTCCAGTAATTTCTATCTAACTTACCACCCTTTACACTAAAAAAGAATGAACCACTTGTTTTATCTACCATAAACTCTCTACCATCAAATTTATAAATTCTTCCTACATATATTGTTTCACTTCTTCCAATTGCATTTTCCCAAATTTCCTGCCACTTTGTTGGAAAATAAAAACGCAATACCTGTGGATGTATCCAGTTAATTTTTTGATTTTCAAAAGCTGTCGTTTCATTATAAAATGGATACCAGTAGTACCTAAACCAGATTGTGTAGTCAACTCCAGGTTTGTTTTCAACACCAAGAACCATTGTTTCCCAGCCTGCTTTTATGCCACTTGGTGAATATTTTATAGCCCCCCAACTGTCAAAATCATCCATTTCAAGGTATTTTTTGAGGGTTTCTCTATCCTTATCCCAATCATCTGTTGCAAACATATTTATTGGCAATACTGGCATTACCCAGCCTGACTTAAAACCACGATTATTTTCAAAAACTCTTATGTCATTATCTTCTGCTGGTGTTCCAAGTTCAGGGAAAAACATTTTTGGTGTAGTTTTAACATCAAATTGTTTTACATCATTTAATGTTATTGGATGTTGTACCCAATAGTCATAGATAGGATTATTGCCTGTTAGTTTATGTCCTTTGTTTATATTGTCGTTATTAGTTTGAGTATTAGCAGGCAATTTTCCAACATAAACAATACTTCCAGATATTTTTACAGGATAACCAAGTTCAGTTTGTAATATTGAAAGTGGGACATAAAGCTTTCCATTAATAGACTTAACAATAGCATATACAGGAACAGTTTTTCCGCTAACCTTTTTAGTTGCAAGAGGTTTACTTTTGCCATTTAACCAATATACTGTTTTACCTTCTTGAAATTTCAACTGTTTATTACCCTTTTTAACTATAATACTATTCCCCTGCCTTACTATCTTATCTCCCATCTTAGTTATTAAATCCTCACTAACAAAGATTAAGTTAGATGGCGATTGAGTAAATAAGGATATAGAGGTTTTTGTTCCATTAATATAGATATTATTAGTTACAGCTAAAGCTGAAAGGGATATAGTAGTTAGTATTAAAGTTAAAATTATTATAATTATGCCTTTTTTATTTTTCATATGTGCCCTCCTTTTTTCTCTTATATTCCTATATTTCTACATTGTTCCCTTTTTTTCTGCTTTTTATTGCATTTTTATTTTACACTTAAACTTTATATTTAAAAAGATTAAAAAGGCGGATAAACTTTTACCCGCCTTTATTTAATACTTTACACTCACCACTTATTACTTATGCCTATTTACTTATTATAAAATATGTTCTTTATCGAAAACCTTTATAATTTTAAACAAATCTTTTTCTTTCTCAACCCAAAAGAGAAGTTTGTCTTCATCACCATCGATTATGAATGTAAACTCATCATTCTCATCTAAATCATAAGATGCCTTCTCAAACTCCGATATTAAATGCTTCTTGGTTTTATCATCTATAATAACCCCATCTGCTATCTCTAATTTTACCATACTTAAACCCTCCTCTTAATTATTTTATTAGATTTTTTATTATATAACCTGTTAAAATTCCAAGGCTTAAAAATATTATATCACCAAAGAAATTATTTTTTATTTCATTTATAAACTTATTTACATTTTCTCTCATAATTCTATACCTCCTATCAAGTTTCTACAAAATGTATTATAACATAAAAGCTTTAAATTGTAAATTTTTACCATAGTAAATATTTCACTACTATTAATTACTATAGTAAATACTTTAAAATCAAAACCACTTAAAAACTAATAACTTAATTCCTACTATGTTCTTGTCAAAAAAACCTTGTCAAAACTACCCCATCTCAGCCCTTGAAAAATCTACCTCCCACATAATTCCAGAAAATAAAGTCTGACAAAATTCTCAAAATAATTTCCAATTTATTTACACATATTTACAATTATTCATGTCGAAAAGGAAAATAAAGTTTGACAAAAGAGGTGTGGATAGGTTAGTTTTTATTAGGGGAATAGTATTAAGTATAGTATTAAGTAGAATAGTAGTTAGGGGGGTATATAATTCTTACTATTTATTCTTGCTTATTTTCATACTTTTCCATACTAATCACTATCAAACTTATTCTCACTATAAACTTCAATTCAATCACTTAAAACCCTTGAACTTACTAACTTTTTTAACTATCCTCTAATTTTCTCCCTTAAAACCAAATCCCTATTCCCTACTATTCTTACTATTTCTTCCCCCTAAAATTCCTAAATCCCATACCCTATTACCCTATCATACTTAATCTCTAAAATACTAATCCAAATAAAAAAGGAAGAGCCTTAAATTAACTCTTCCATTTTGAACAACTTTATTTTCTTTTGACAAGGTTTAATTGGAATTGACAGAGTTTTTTTGAGGAAGGCACCGCCTTTAATTCTCCTATATTTCTCTTCTTCCCTCAAGGGCTTTGCTTAATGTAACCTCATCAGCGTATTCAAGATCAGCACCTACTGGAATACCGTGGGCAATTCTTGTTACCTTAACTCCTAGGGGTTTTATAAGCCTTGCAATATACATCGCAGTAGCCTCTCCCTCAACGTTAGGATTTGTCGCAATGATTATTTCCTTAATATCAGGAGTAATCCTGCCTAAAAGCTCCTTTATTTTTATATCATCAGGGCCCACTCCTCCAAGGGGTGATATAACTCCATGAAGAACATGGTAAAGTCCCTTATACTCCCTCGTCTTTTCCATAGCTATAACGTCTTTCGGCTCCTCAACAACGCATATAAGGTTGCTGTCCCTTGATGTATTTCTGCATATAATGCAAGGGTCTTCATCGGTCAAATTACCGCAAACCGAACAATACTTTATATTGTTTTTTGCATTAATAATCGCACTTGAAAGCTTCTCAGCCTCTACCATATCCATGTTAAGTACATAAAAAGCCAGCCTTTGTGCTGTTTTCGGGCCAACTCCAGGAAGCTTTGAAAATTCCTCTATAAGGCGGCTAATTGGCAACGGATAAAAATTCAAACTTATCACTCCTTAAAAGAGGCCCGGAATATTCAATCCTCCAGTAATTTTTCCCATCTCTGTTGCCATCATTTCTTCAGCTTTGTTTAGTGCCTCATTAACAGCAGCAAGTACCAAATCCTGAAGCATTTCAACATCATCTGGATCAACTACTTCTTGTTTAATTTTTATATCAAGAATCTGTTTCTTTCCATTAGCAACTGCAACAACAGCACCGCCGCCTGATGATGCCTCAACTGTCCTTTGCTCAAGCTCAACTCTCATATCCTCAAGCTGCTTTTGAAGCTTTTGAGCCTGCTTTAATAGATTGTTCATATTTCCTCCCATAGGAGGCATTCCACCTTTCATACTATAACCTCCTTAAACTTCTTACCTTATTATATGCATTTTCCTTCTTATTGTAACATTACAAAGATTACTATTCAATTACTTCAATAATATCTTCTCCAAGAATATCCTTTGCAAGTTCAATGCTTTTGTCTATATCGCTTTTATTATCAATAATCTTAAGCATAACTTTAACGGGTTTGTTTAATACCTTTGAATAATATTCATCTATAGTATTTTTATTATCCCTTGAGCTTTCTATATTCTTTTTACTGAAAGCATACTTTTCATCAAACCCTATTATAATATTATTCCCCTTTACATCTACTACATCTCCCGGGGCAAGATAGGCATACAAAACCATCTTCCTGTTTCCCCTTAAAAGGTTTAAAACATCTTGAAAGGCACCTCTTGCCTCATCCAATGTAACCTCATCCATAGATACTTTTTCTGAAGTTTTAGGTTCATCTTCTTTTATATCAGTTTTTCTTACTTCCTCCTGCGCCTTTGCCTTCTTAGGTTTTTCCTCTTCTTTATCAGTATTTTCAGCCTTAATCGTTATTGATTTAGATTTTAACTTTTCTTCAAGCATATTTATCCTGCTCAATATAGTTTCAGGAGAAGTATCAAATTCAGCCCTGCAATACTTAATAACTGCCATTTCTAAAAAAATCCTCGGCAAAGATGTGTATTTAAAATTGTTTTCTGCTTCCGAAAGTATATTTATCGCTCTCATTATGTCTTCGCTTTTAATCTTTCTCGACTGCTCCTTTATAAGGCTTATAGTTTCCTCACTAACATCAATAATCTCTTCAGGTCTTTTGCTTATTTTTACCATAAGAAGATTCCTAAAGTGCAGCGTTAGTTCAGTAATAAAATGATTTACATCCTTTCCTCCTAAAAGAATATTATCTATAATTTTTATAGATTCCTCAACATCTCCTTTTATCATTGAATCTGTAAGGGAAAATATAAATTCGTTAGATGTAAGGTTGAGCATAGATATTATATCGTTATATTCAATTTTTCCATGTGACATTGCCATTGCCTGATCAAGGATTGAAAGTGCATCTCTCATAGCCCCGTCAGAAACCCTTGCAATCATCTTTAAAGTTCTATCCTCAACAAGTATTCCGTTTTCATCAACTATTTTTCTCAGCCTTTTTACCATGTCTTCAGTTTTTATTCTCTTAAAATCAAACCTCTGGCACCTAGATAGAATAGTTGCAGGAACCTTTTGAGGATCTGTAGTTGCAAGAATAAAAATAACATAGTAAGGGGGTTCCTCAAGGGTTTTTAAGAGAGTATTAAAGGCCTCTGTCGTAAGCATATGCACTTCATCGACTATGTATACTTTATATTTTGCCCTTTGCGGAGGATACTGTACAGTATCTATTAAATCCCTCGCATTTTCAACCTTTCTATTTGAAGCTGCATCGATTTCCACAACATCTATTAAAGTCCCAGCGTTTATCTCTCTGCATATTTCACACTCATTACATGGATTACCGTCTTTAGGGTTTAGACAATTAACTGCCTTTGAAAGTATTTTTGCAGTTGATGTTTTCCCCGTTCCATGGGTTCCGCAAAAAAGATATGCATGAGGTACTTTCTCCGATGTCACTTGATTTTTTATTGTCCTTATTATATTCTCCTGACCTATAACATCTTCAAAAATCTTAGGCCTTTGCTCCCTGTAAAGCGCTGTATAGGACATAATATCACCTCTAATAAGCCACAAAATAGCTTCTTTTATCTACAATTATAATTATTATAATATTTTTACTCAAGGGTAATAAAAAAAGGTCTGTAAACAGACCATATTTTATATATTTAAGACCGTGCACCCTGCTTTGATATTGCTCATCCGAGCGTTACCCGGGCAGTTAGCTCCGACCAGGCACACCCACGGCACACGAAAGGGTTCACTTACCGCTGCTTCCTCCCGGACCTGACGGGGTTCATGAATTTCCGTTGCGCGGGACCCAATCCTCAACACCACTTTTCCGAGGCAGTCCTCACATAAGCAAACCTGAGCAGGGAATTCAATCCTGCTATAGCGGGTTGCAGGTTACAGGGCACCGCTACCTCCCCATCTAGCACGGCCAAATCTTAACTTTTTTAATAAAAATGGCGGAGAGAGAGGGATTCGAACCCTCGGTACCCTTTTTATGAGTTCACACGATTTCCAGTCGTGCGCCTTAGACCAGCTCAGCCATCTCTCCACTACAAATATTATTAAAATTTATGTGTCTTGACTTATACTATTATAAAGAAATTATACCGCTATGTCAATATTGTATTTAATACAGCATATAGAATAATTTTCTATAAACACAAATATTCTTTTCTTAATATAATAAAGGGATTTAAAAGATTTATCCTTTTGCTCTTAAAATTTTAAATAAAATAAAGTAAAACAATCCCCCAGAATTTATCCGAGGGATTGCATATCTTAATTGTATGGCGGAGAGAGTGGGATTTGAACCCACGGTGCGCTCATCACGCACACACGATTTCGAGTCGTGCACGATAGACCACTCCGACATCTCTCCATATTGAATACACCATATTATTATACTAAAATATTATTGATAAATCAATAAACATAATCTGCTATATGCTTCAAAAAGTAATTTTTAAACAATTTATATGTCAATATTTTTCTATTATTTTAAATATAGAGAAGTTAATTTTATACTACTAAAAATATAAAACAGATAATGAATTATTTGATAATATAGATATATACCTGCTGTTAATGAACTGATACTAAGTTAGAGGTGATTTTATGCAGCGCGTTAAAATAAGCCCTTCCAAACTTTTTGGAACTGTAACAATCCCTCCTTCAAAGAGCATAGCCCACAGAGCTATTATATGTGCAGGGCTTTCAAAGGGATACAGCAATATATTAAATGTAGATTATTCCGATGATATCAATGCAACAATCGAAGGCATGAAAATCCTTGGGGCTAAAATAACTAAAAATAATAATTCTCTTTCAATATGCGGAGATGGATTCTTTAAAAAAAATAACGATTTTAAAACAATTAACTGCATTGAATCGGGTTCAACATTGAGATTTTTGATTCCTCTATCCCTTATCCATAAAAATAAAATTATATTTATAGGAAAAGGAAAACTTTTTGAAAGACCCTTAAATCCATATTTCGATATATTCAATTCTCAAAAAATAAATTATAAATTTGAAAAGAATAGCCTTGAAATTGAAGGAGAGATAAAGCCAGGGCTTTTCTATCTAAGAGGAGATATAAGCTCCCAGTTCATATCTGGACTTTTGTTTTCTCTTCCGCTCCTTAAAGGCAGTTCAAGGATTATAATTACAACAGACCTTGAATCAAAGGGATACATAGATTTAACCATTGATATTTTAAGTAAATTTGGGATTAAGATTATTAACAATAACTATAAAGAGTTTTTAATTGAAGGAAATCAGTCATACATGTCCCAAAGCTATACTGTAGAGGGAGACTATTCACAGGCAGCTTTTTATCTTGCAGCAGGAACCTTAGGAAGCTGCATAGAATGTAGAGGACTTAATGTTAATTCTCTGCAAGGGGACATGGCTATTATTGATATAATTAAAAGCATGGGAGGAAAGGTTGAAATAAATAATGATTACATCATGGCATATCCCAGCAAAACAACAGGTACCGTAATAGATGGATCTGAAATTCCAGATATTATTCCAATACTTTCAATTTTATCATCCTTAAGCCTTGGTACTACAAATATAATAAATTCAAAGCGTTTGAGGTTTAAAGAATGTGACAGGTTAAAAGCAATCTCAACTCAGCTCAAAAGACTTGGTGCCGATATAAAAGAAAAAGAGGATGGTCTTATTATAAATGGTAAAATTTCTCTAAAAGGAGGAGTTGTTGACAGCTATAATGACCATAGAATAGCAATGGCCCTTGCAATTGCCTCAACAAGATGCGAAAGTCCAGTAATAATTAAAAACAGCGATGCTGTAAAGAAATCTTATCCTAATTTTTGGAGTGACTTTAAAAATCTTGGAGGTAAAGTAGAAGAGAGTAATGAAGGGTAGAAATAAAATATTTATCTTAATAAAAAATAGAAAGGAAGGATTATTATAATAAACAAAAACATAGTTTTAATTGGAATGCCAGGATGCGGGAAAAGCACAATAGGAAAACTTCTCTCTGAAAAGCTTGAGCTTGATTTTTGCGATGTTGACGAATATATAGAAAAGAAAGAAGGATTAACTATACCCCAGATATTCAAATATGGTGAATCCTATTTTAGAAAAGTTGAAGAAATATCTGTAGCTGAAATATCTAAAACATTCCCTAAAGTTATATCAACAGGAGGCGGAGTTGTTTTAAACTCTAAAAACATAGATAATTTGAAAGAAAACGGAATTATAATTTTTATAGAAAGACCTCTTGAAAAGATAATATCAGACCTTGATATATCAGGGAGACCGCTTTTAAAAGAGGGGATTGAAAAAATATACACACTGTATAATGAAAGAATTGAGCTTTATAAAAAATACTGCGATATAGAAGTAGTGAACGACAGGAAAATTGAAGATACAATAGAAAGTATAAAAAATAAACTTGAAGGAGCGAGATTATGAAAATATTAATTATAAACGGTCCTAACATAAATATGCTTGGAATAAGAGAACCGGAAGTTTATGGCAATACTTCTTATGAAGAGCTTTGTAGCATGATAAGAGAAAAATCAAAAAAGCTGAATGCTGTTGATTTAGATATAGTGCAAAGCAACATCGAAGGGGAGATAATTAATTTTATTCAAAGTGCCTTAGGAAAATATGATGGAATTATAATAAACCCTGGAGCATACACCCATTACAGCATAGCAATTTATGATGCTTTAAGAGCTGTTAATCTTCCTGCTATTGAGGTACATCTGAGCAATATCTATTCTCGAGAGGATTTTCGCCATAAATCAGTAACAACGACTGCCTGTATCGGCCAAATTTGCGGATTTGGGATTTACAGCTATATTCTGGCAATCGAGGCATTAGTAAGCATTCAATCGAAAAAGGCTGAATAATTATAACTCCCTTTTCACTCATCTTTTCCTTTTGAAGAATTCCTGCAAAAGAGTCCTGCATTCTTCTTCAAGTATTCCTGATGTAATTTGAGCTCTGTGGTTTAAACTGCTGCTGCAAGCAATATTTAATAGGCTGCCACAGGCTCCTGCTTTATAATCAAAGGCTCCAAATACTACCCTTTCAATCCTCGAATTAACAATAGCACCGGCGCACATAGGGCATGGCTCTAAAGTTACATACAGGCTGCACCCTATAAGACGCCACCCCAAAAGTTTCGTACAAGCATCTTTAATTGCAATGATTTCAGCGTGGGCAGTTGCATCCTTTAATGTTTCTCTTAAATTATGAGCCTTTGATATTACGGTATCATTCTTAACTATAACAGCACCTATAGGAACTTCATCTAAAATAAAAGCTTTTTTTGCCTCTTTTATTGCAAGGGACATAAAATATTCATCCTTTGTCATAAATACCACCTTTTAATGTTTTTTTACAAAAAAAGTACATAGCCTCTGCTACATACTTAAACTATAAGCACAATATTTATCCTATATTCACAATATCTATTTTGTTAACTTTAAATATTCAACATCGTAAGTGTTTTTTATAGTTACCTTTTCAACTTTATCCATCTTTTCGTTTAACTGTTTTATATCCTCTTCCATGCTCTTTATAGATAAAGTCAATATTTCCTTTGTTTCTTTCTGCTCTTTTATAACTTCTTCAAGTTTTCTTTCTGTTTCTTCTCTATTGCTATTGTACCCTTCAAATAATACGTTTATTTTAGGCTTAACATCATTTTCAAGAACAAAATTAATCTTTTTAACTTCCTTTTCTAAGCCGCTAACTTTATCTTCTAAACCTTCAATTCTCTTTTCTAAGCCATCAATTCTCCCATTTACGTCTTTAAAGCCTTTCTGCATTTCTGAATATATTTTTTCTTGACTGCTTTTTAAGTCTGCATACATCTTTTCCATTAATTCAAATAATTTTTCATTTTCCATCTTTTCGCCCTCCATTAATATTAATTATAATACCTTAAACTTTTTTTGACTATAACAATTTCATAGAACTATTTTATATTTGTTATTAAACAGTTTTTATGCTGCCAGTTTGTTGTCATTAAATTATTTTTATCATTTAAGTGAGGAAATTGCACAATTCGAATTTTAGTAAATCCTCGATTGTGTATAATTTTATACAATTTTAGACGCACTTAAATAAGCTATCCCAATTACCTGTGGATAACTTAAAAATTAACTAATTTGTATTAAGCAGCTGTGGAT